>CAKQTE010000130.1 GCA_934276485.1 uncultured Spirochaetales bacterium
AAAAGGACCTACTAGCGTTGCAATAAACATGCAACAAGCAGGCCCCAGACTCTATAAAAGTGCATAATCATGCACCAAAATCTGTATATTTCTTCACGAGATTTGACTTTTGCAATTTCCTCTAAAACAATTAATTTCTTTTGACCATGCCTTCTTATGATGTCTCTTTATGCACAAAAAAGGATTGAAATGTCTTTTCGAGTGGATATTAAAATTATATCCATGATTAGAATTGGTTACAGAGCACATGATTTTGGATCATTTGATTCAGCAGATAAACTTGCATCTGCAATTGAAGAGAAAGACAAGAACGCATTCATTCAACTTGCACTTAACAAAGTAATTCCTTCTGCCAGAAACTGGAAGGATTGGGATGAAGAATATATTGCATGCATTAGGGAAGCCCTGTTAAAGCATGGCGTTAAGATTGGCATTGTCGGATGCTATATCCAACCTGTGCACCCAGATGAAGACAAAAGACGCTCAGATATCGAGAGATTCAAGAAATCTATAAGGCTGAACAAGGCCTTTGGATGCAATATCATAGCAACAGAGACCGGCACTAGAAATCCAAAAGGTGGATATAGCCTAGACACAGCAGAGCCAAAGTACATTGAATTATTCTATTCAGCCCTCTCTGAGATGGTAGAAGAAGCAGAAAAGTACAATGCACTATGCACTATTGAGGCTGTTGCACACACTCATACGATGTCGACTCCTGAAAGAATGGCAAGAATGCTAGAAAAGTTTCCATCAAAGAATCTAAAGGTTCTTTTTGATCCTGTTAACCTAATTCCATATTCAGGAATCATCGAGAAAGACGGAACATACCTTGCTCACCCTTCAGAGGAAGCACAAAGAGCTTTCTACACGCCAATATTGGACTTATATCAAGATAGGCTTGTTGCAATACACTGCAAGGACTTTGTTCTATCTGAAAACGATGGACATAAGATTGGAGATATTCCTGCTCTTACCGGAGTATTCGATTGGAATGGATTTATAAAGGAACTTGTAAAGAGAGGTATTGATGTTCCAATTACACTTGAAAACCTGGATCCAAAGACTGTAGTTGAAACAAAGAAAAAACTTGAGAGCTTTGCTCTTTGATAGATTAAGCTGCCGGAATGGCAGCTTAATTGATCTAAAGCAAGTATTGTTGATCGAAAGACACAGGGTGTCTGTTTTCTGCTAGCACTTTCTCCAGATACTTAGTATCAAGATTGAGATCCCTAACAATCTTATGAAGCAGTACTTCATTGATGATATTCTGCTCACAAAATAGATAAGCAAGTGCCTTCTCTGCAATAAGACCTGTCTCTACAGCATTCATATACTTCTCAGCATCGGGTCCATTTGCATAACGCTGAACAAGATTCTTATAAAGCAATGATTTCTCAATGTTTTCGTTTAGGCGTCTTAGCTCTGATATCAAACCATCAGGAGAACCGTTACTTGCGTCCTGTCCAAGAGGCTTGAGAGTAAAGAATGTATATTCCTTTCCCGGTAGATAGTGATGCTTGTCACAGCGAGATGCATAGTTAGGTTCAAGTGCACTATCCTTGATCTTGTCTCCACCGACAACAATCAACGGATCGAAAAAGAGCGCAGGACATTCCTTTTCGCCAATTTGATAGTACCTATATGTATAGAATGCATCTGCAGTGCAATCAGGATGCTCACAATATGCAGTAAGAGGAATAACATCCGTTGCAATATCGAGCATCAAACGCGCTGTTGAATTGAAGAACTCACGTCTGAAATTCAATACAAGCGTTGGAAATACAAACATACATCCTTCATCGAGAGCATAGTTACGCGCAACGTAAGCAAGTCTCTCGTCAAAGAACGATGCTTCATCGATTATAAATGTTCCAACCTCAGGGTTATCCCTCAACACCTCTTCAAAGCCAAAGCTATCACGAATTCTCGCAATGTTGGAGCCACAGCGAATATATCCAGAACGATAAGCAAGTGCATCATCTGGATACTCTGTGAATCTAACACCATCGATAACAGAACGAATGAAGAAGGTCTTTCTTCTATCCCTTCTTCCTGTTGTGCACTTTTCCTGGATAACAGAACTCTTTCGAGATGCAACTTCTGCATCTCTCCAAACACGAGCTGCATATTCTGTTTTTCCAGAGCCCATAGGACCTATGAGAAGAACCCTTCTGCCTGGCTTGGTGAAATCAAAATGAGAGAATGTCTCATGAACATCCAGAGTAGGAAATCCCAATGATTTCAGGAAATCCTCCCCCTTTGACTCATACTCAATATGCGGCATCAGATGATCCACCGCTAACGATAGCAACGCCAGCGCTACATCCTAGACGAGAAGCGCCTGCATCGATCATAGCCTTAGCTGTTGCATAGTCCCTGATTCCACCAGAAGCCTTAACGCCAAGCTTATCACCAACAGTTGCTCTCATCAGAGCTACATCTTCAACCTTAGCGCCCCACTTTGAGAAACCTGTGGAAGTCTTAACATAGTCAGCACCAGCATTCATAGCAAGCTCACATGCAATCTTCTTCTCTTCGTCTGTCAAAAGACATGTCTCGAGAATAACCTTCAATAGCTTTCCTTCACATGCTTTTTTGACTTCCCTGATATCTTCCTCAGCTTCCTTGAACATACCTGACTTGATATATCCAACATTAAGAACCATATCAACCTCTGTTGCACCGTTCTTAACAGCCCAATTAGCCTCGTGAGCCTTTGTCTCTGTGCTCATTGCACCTAGTGGGAAACCTACTACAGTACAAACATTAACATCTGTTCCTTTTAGTAGATCTCGACACATAGGAACCCAACATGTATTTACACAAACAGAAGCAAAATCGTACTCCTTTGCTTCTGCGCATAGATTCTCGATTTTCTCTTTTGTTGCATCTGCTGCGAGTACAGTATGATCAATGTACTTTGATAACTTCATATATATCCTCCAAACAGAGAAAGAGTACTCCATAAACACCAAGTTGGCAACAAAGGATATTGGAAAGATAGATTTTTAATACTTTGAGAAAAAAAGAAACAGCCTCTTCATTTTCACAAAAGGCCATCTAAAGAATAAATGACTATATTATAAGATTTTAATCTCTATTTGCAATTACGACTTCAACGCCGCTGCTTTCAAGTTTTGCTTTTAAATCCTCAGAGATCTTGTCTGTAACGAATATATCTATATCAGACCAAGAACATACACGCGCAAACGCTCTAGTGCCCTCTTTTGAGGAATCTGCCAAGAAACATGTCTTGGAAGAACTCTTGATCATGGCCATCTTAGTCTCTGACTCGATAACATTTGAGCAATATATTCCTTCCTCTGTATAGCTAGATGCTCCCATGAAGAATATATCTGCATGCAATTTTTCAAGCTGCAATCGTGTAAAATAGCCAATTGCACCAAGAGAGAATCGTCTTAGGCTTCCCCCAAGAACAACAACTTCTACAGATTCATCATTCAATACTCTCTCGAGTGCCAATAAGGACCCTGTAACCATTGTGACTTTCTTATCAGATAGAAAGTTTGACACATGTACGGTGGTACTACCAGAATCAATGATTACAGTATCTCCTCTCGAAATAAAGCGAGAAGATGCTTCTGCAATCATCTCTTTCTCGCTTTTGTATTCATTGATTGTCTTTGTAACAAGGCGAGCTATGGACTTTTGCTCAGGAGATGTTGCACCTCCATGTGTACGATGCAAAAGTCCTTTTTGTTCAAGAGCATCCAAATCGCTTCTGATAGTCACAGAAGAGACACTGAACTTTTCAGCTAGCTCCTCGACAGTAACATAATCTTTATCAGAAAGAAACGCGATAATCTCATCTCGCCTTTCATGGACACTCTTTGACATGGCACTCACCTATATTATTCAATAACTTGCTTTACCAGCATTGACGTACTCATCTGTAATTTCATGGATCAGTCCGTTCATCTTCTCGCAACTTGCTTTATCGTTTGAAGCAACTTCCCATCTAACCATTGCATCTTCACTTCTGCTGATTCTCTCAGCAACTTGTACCCAAGATCCCTCCAAAGTAGAGTTCTTGTCAAAAGACTGAGGAAGGTTGAAACGCATCAAAACAGCATCTAGATCAGAACCGTCTTCCATTGTCTTTATTACATGTGCACCCAAGCTCTTCATCTTATCTTCGACTCTATCCATCAACTCTGGCATGATCTCAGGATGCTTCTCACAGTGCAAAGGCCATTCACGCTCTCTAAATAGGCTATGCTCCTTCTCTTGCGCAAGCTTATATTGCTCAGGGTTTTCATGATAGCACTTTGCAGTCAATAGTGAATAGAAGAGTGTTGATTCAACTGCCGCAGCTCCCTTTGAAAAATCATTGATATCATAAGGAAGATTTATGTAGTAGTGAGCAGACTCTTCTTCTGCTGCTATGTATCCATTAGCAAAGTTCTCTCTGAGTTTTGCCTTGATAAATGAATGTCCATTTCTGATGATATGCACACCAACGCCTTGCTTTGCCATATCGACAACAGCTGCAGGAATTGCCTTGACATCAGCATAGAACTGAGGCTCTCTATCTCCAAGGAATGGCCTATATAGCTTTACAAGCTCTGGAATCAATATGGACATATTGTATCCAGGAACTATTTGGGAACCGTTCGGAGCAATCAGATCAAGCCTGTCTCCATCTCCATCAAAGCAGAAGCCAAAGTTGCATTTCTCTTCAACAATAGCCTTACGAGCTGGTGCGATACTGCTTTCGATGATTGGATTAGGGTCTCCTGATGGGAAGAATCCATTTGGAACAACATGACGAAGCACTAGATCAGCTCCAGTTTCCTGGAATGCAAGAGCAATCTCTGTCCCACTGGAACCAGACAAGAACTCAAGCATGATTCTCTCGCCTTTCAAGTCTCCACTCTTTAGGCCTGCTAGCTTTAATGAGTAATCGATAAAGGAATCGAGATAGTTGATAACAGTTACTTTACCCTTTGCACTTACTGGAGGAACAACGACGTTGTTGATGTAGTTTTCCTTGATCTTAGCAACTCCACCATCTGGACCATAGCCAAAAGCAAGAGGAATGAGATCCTGTGCCATAAGCTTCATGCCAACATACTCTTTTGGATTATGGCTTGCAGTTAGCATTACTCCCGCGCTATCTCTATGCTTCATCATCGAGTGATAGAATTGGCAAGTTGAAATTGGTTGAGGATTGATAAAGACATTGATTCCAGCATTTCTCATCATCATAGCAAGGTCTTCAGCCATCTCTGGAACATATAGCCTTGCATCGTGACAGATCACAATGCTATCTGCTTTCAATGAATCCTTAACGTATGCAACAACTGCATTATATAGTCTCAACTTCAACTCATCATCCAAGTTTGAGATCTTTGTTCTAATGTCATATGCTTTGAAAGCACCTAGATTCAAATCTTTCATAAAACCTCAATTTCTCCTAATGGAGAAGCATTTTTCGCGCCAGGGAACACTTCCCTAGCTTCATTTTCTATTAACAAACTCTTTTCTTGGCTCTTTGGCAGATGCACAATCCGTAGGGCTTTTGCATTCAAACTTACAGCCAATAGTCCTGCGTCCAGTCCGCTTTGATGTCCTTTAACAACCAATGATGGTTTATCTTCCTCCAAGCCTGATGCTTCACTAATCAATAAATCAGCATCCTTCATAATCTCCAATGGTGTAGAGATAGGTCTTGTGTCAGATGTGTAAACAACCTTTTTACCATTGGAGGAGAACACTAGTCCAAAGCTATTTGGGGTGTGATCAGTATCAAAGTAATCGATATTCACCTCCCCGCATGAGAAAGAAGAAATCTCAACAAGTTCTATTGGAAAAATCCCTTTCTTCTCTTTTAGCTTAAATAGATCGATCATGCTCAGAGCTAGCTTTAAAGCATCACCTTTTGCATGTATTGTCAGCTTTTCTTTTCTTCCAGATAGCCACATTTGATGCAATAGCGACACTAGTCCATATACATGATCAATATGCTCATGTGTGATCACAATGTCGCTAACATTGGCATCCACAGCCACAGAAAGGGAGCCAGAGCAATCGATTAGTATCGAATTACCCTGATGCTCGAAAAGTAGGGATGTATTCAAATCATGCTCTGTTTGAACACTGCCCTTGCAACCAAGAAATGTTACTTTCATTTATTTGCAGCCTTTCTTCTCTTGATAACAGGAACAACGATTGTTGAAATTGCAATCAAGATGAAGATCCAACAAATTGGCTTTGTGAAGAATGTTAAGTAGTTACCACCAGCAAGCTTTACAGCTCGTCTGAAGTTTTCTTCAAACATTCCACCCAGAATAAGACCAAGTACAATTGGTGCAATTGGATAGTCATCCTTCTTCAAGAAATATCCAACAAGACCCATAACCAGTGAAATTACCATGTAGTAGATACCTGTTGTAACAGACTGGCCAGCAACTGCATACGAACCGACATAAGATAGCAACAAGATTATTGGCAACAATATGCGCTGTGAAATCTTGAGAATCTTTGGATATACCCTTACCCCTGCGAACTGGTATATAACCATGAAAATATTCGCAAAGAAGAGAGCAATGAAGATTCCATATACCAGTGGCATATTCTGCTGGAACAACTGGAATCCAGGAGTAACACCCTTGATCATCAAAGCTCCAATAAGGACAGCTGTTGCAGCATCTCCTGGAATTCCGAGAGCGAGTGCAGGAATCAAAGCACCTCCTGTTACTGCGTTGTTTGCGACCTCTGGTGCAAATACACCTTCCAAACATCCCGTTCCTGGCTGTTCAAGCTTACCTTTGCTGTTAGCACAAATGCCTTCTGCTGCATTTCTACTCATGAATACAGCAATGGATGCACCTGTTCCAGGGATTGCTCCTACAAGCGTACCGATTCCTAGTGATGATAGAATGATCTTCCACATATCCCTGATCTTCTTGAAAGAAGGGAATACCTTTCCGATATTTGTCTCAACATGTTTCTCTTGCTTCTTTGTAAGATTTACAAGCTCTGAGAATACCTGGCTGATTCCATATAGACCAATCAGTGTTGCAGTTAGGTCCAATCCCTTAGCAAGAGGTGTGTGAGCAAGCTGGCTTGAGAATGGAATTCTAAGCTGACCTGAGAATGGGTCTGTTCCCAAGAATGCCAAAGCCATTCCGAAAGCGCCCATCAATAGGCCCTTTAGGATATTCTTTCCACTAACGGAAGCAATAATAACCAGGCCCACAAGAGCAAGAGTTGTCTTCTCTGCCGGACCAAAAGCCAATGTAAGCTTTGCAATAAGTGGCGCAAATAGCATCAAACAGATCAAAGATCCCATGCCTCCGATAAAGGAAGCAACTATAGCACCCCCCAAAGCCTGTCCTGCTTGTCCTTTCTTAGTCATCAACAAGCCATCTTCTACTGTTGCAATTGCGTTAGGGTTTCCTGGAATTCCCAACAAGATAGCAGGAATACTTGCTCCACATACTGCTCCGCAATATACAGAGAGAAGCATTCCGATACCTGTAGCAGCAGATAACTGGAAGCTAATTGGCATTACTAGAGCAATTCCCATTGTTGCTGTTAGTCCTGGAAGAGCGCCTAGGACAATTCCTAGAATTGAACCAAATGAACACCAAAGCATTGTTTGAATGTTAAGGACCATTCCAAGTCCTTCAATAAATGCATTCATCCTCCCCCTCCTACCAATTAATGATTCCAGGTGCCAAAGAGACCATGAAGAATTGCTTGAATACGATGTATAGATACAAAACTGATGCATAGGACACTAGTCCACTAAGAACCAAGTGCTTCATCACATCACTCTTCATCTTCTTATATACAAGGAATACAAAGAGAACCAAGAAGATTGTTACAACTATCAAGGAAAGAAACGCTGTTACATTTGAGTTTCCGAAGAAAGCAGGAATAGAGCCCCTTCTTCCTAAGCGAAGGCACATACGTGTCATCTTTCTGAAGATAGTATATACAACCAAACTTGATAAAAGTGTTCCAAGCCCAACAAGAATCTGGTTCTTGATAGAGCAATTATCGTCAAGAGTCATGAATGTGCTAGCTAGTGCATATAGTAGTAGTACAGAAGAGAGTACAAAACCAAGAAGGTTATGCAATACAACATACAAAACAGCACAAATAAATGTAAGAACAAAAAGGTTTCTTGTTTTAGGATCAAGCTTTTTAGAGCTATCTGGTCTTTCCTTGATCGTTAGATATCCAAATCCAAGAAACATAAAAATAGAGAGAACCAATGGTAGTAGCATTCCACCTGGGTCTCCACCAACCTCATCTCCGATCATCTTGCTGTTTCCACTTGAAACAACATAGATAAAGTACAAAAGGGAGACAATTGTCATTGTAAAAGGCAATGCCTTGATTTTTTTCATATGAACCTCGAAAAAAGCTCTGACTCTCAACAGAGAGCCAGAGCAATTAGATTACAGCTTATAAAGTCCAGCTTCCTTCAAGATTGGCTCGTACTGAGCGATATACTCGTCCTGTGCCTTCTTAGCATCGTCAAGCTTTGTAAACTGCTGCAAGATTCCATTGTTCTTCATGAATGTCTGGAATTCATCTGAGTAGAAAGCCTTCTCTGCTGTATCAGCAATCCACTTCTTAGCCTCTTCAGGAGTTCCTGTCTTAACCATAATGGATCTGTATGAACCACCAGGAACCTTGATCTCTGGGTATCCAACCTCAGCAAGTGTTGGAACATTGCTCAATGATGCGATTGTGCTGTGTGCATCACTTAGGATTACAAGAGGTCTGAAGCTATCGCTATTTGCAACAACCTCACTCTGGCTGAATACACCCACGTCACAGTGTCCACCAAGAACACTTGCAATAAGGTCTGCACCACCATTGAATGGAGTTACGTTGAAGATTTTATCGAATGCAAGGTTAATACCAACACATGCAACACCTGTAGCTCCACCCATACCTGCGTTACCAAATGTAACCTTTCCTGGGTTCTTCTGAGCATACTCAACGAGCCCTGCAAAAGTTGTCCATGGCTTGTCGTTTCTTACAGCGATGATGAATGGATCAAGGTTCAAGCCTACGATTGCTTCCATTTCCTGATATCCCTTTGTAAGGCCCTGCATTGTAGCAGCTACAGTGTGTGTGCCACCTGCAAGGAATGTATAACCATCAGCTTCAGAGTTCAAAACTTCGTTTGTACCTGTTGCAGAACCGGCGCCAGTTACGTTTGTAACTACGAAGTTCTGGCCTGAGATCTTCTTCATCTGCTCAGCAAGAGATCTGAAGATCAAGTCTGTAGAACCACCTGCACCATGTGGGCAAACTACTGTAATGTTCTTCTCTGGATCAGGGAAACTAGTAGTTTCAGCACCTCCCTGTGCGAAAACGAGAGATGTCATAGCAAGACATACGATTAGGATAGAAAGAATCTTTTTCATCTTTACCTCCAACTATTATTTACTTTTTAAACCGCAAATATGAGCGGTCGTCATACGAAACAAAACCAGGCTTGACGCCTTTAACAGAAAGATTTTCTTTGTAGCAAAGAGGATCGGAAGAGAGAACTCTCTTTAGCCACTCCTCGCTCAAAGCCAAAGAATTGAATAGTTTTGGATATCCATCGCTTGAAAGAACAATCTCAGAAACGTTTTCATCGACTTTACGAATCTTAAGATTGTTTTTTTCCAGGTAGAATCCATCTATAGCACTGTAGCCAAATAGATCATCGGTTGTGTTTTGAAATAGTGGCTGGTTATCACTTATGATTCTTGTCAAATCATCACCTAGGAAGATATCTTCATTGCCAAAGCCTTTCATTTGAAAAGATCTAATCAAGAAAGACCTAAGGAGAGAGTGGAGTTTATCGACATTCTTTTCTGTTGTTATTGTCTCTTCTCCAATAAGTGCCTGACAATCACCAAGGACCCAGACTTCCTTTCTGTAGTCTGAGTAAATTGCAACATAACAAGAGGGGCGCATCTCTGGATGAGCTTTCATTTGATCGACTAGATCATTCTTCTTATACCAATCAAAAATTGCTTGATTGCACATATCAATTGCGCTTTTTGCATCAATATCGAATGGAAATGAATCGATTGCTTCAGCAACAAGCTTTGCTGCAATATAGCCCGGCGTATGGGAGTTAAACGTTTTACCACTATGATTAGAGCAACCATCGATGACAGCAAAAAAACCAGATGCAGTTACAATCAGGTCTTCACTTATAGAACTAGCTCCCATCTTTGGCATAGAAAATCGCTCTATTTCTTCCATAACTTAATTGTAGAGCAAGGATTTTCGAAAAAGCAAGCTTTATTTTCGCTTTCGTAAGATTTTCTTGTAACAATGAAAGATCGTTGCTGAAAAAAGAAAGAACATGGACATCTCTATTCAAGCATTTCCATAGCTAGATGAAGATTGTTATTAGCGCGTTCTAGTATTTCGTGTGCTCTCTTGTTGTCGATGCCATATTTGATCATCAAAACAGAAGCACTAACACTTTTCTCACTTAGAGGCCATACCATCTCCACATCCTCATCCGTACAATTCAGAATGCGTTTGATTAGGCTTTTTGCCCTTCTTTCTAGTTTTATATTAGATGGCACCAAATTAACCATGTAATTGTCATAAACCAGCCCTATCTTGATCATTGAAACAGTTGTGAGCATATTGAGCACAAGTTTTTCTGCAGTTCCTGATTTCAATCTAGTACTTCCGGAAATGATCTCTGGCCCCACATCTACAAATATTGGGTAGTCGGAATACTTGAAGCTCAAGGCTTCCTTATTGCAGCAAACAGAGCCAGTGACAGCACCGAGAGACTGAGCATACATCAATGCAGATAGCACATAGTTGGCATTGCCAGATGCAGAAAGGCCTACAAGAACATCTTTTTTATTGAAATTGATTCTCTTCAGGTCTTCGATACTCTTGTCACTATCTTCTGCACTCTCTACAGGAAGTCTGAGAGCTCTGTCTCCTCCTGCAATTATTCCAACAACCATCTCTGGAGATACTCCAAATGTTGGAGGGCACTCAGATGCATCCAAAACGCCCAAGCGCCCAGAAGTACCAGCACCGATATAGATAAGCCTACCTCCACGTTGGAAAGAAAGAACTATTTCGTCTATCAGAGGATATATGCTATCGATAGCACGTTCGACAGCAAATGCAACAGACTGATCTTCTCGATTCATAATATGACAGATTTCTTGAGTGGATTTTGTATCTATTCCTTTTGAATTAATGTTAATTGCTTCTGTCTGTAACATCGTGTTTTCCCTTTATTTTAGCTCAAGCAACAAATCTTTATAGCGAGCCATAATCTCATCTGGAGTCTTTCCAAGTTCCTTCATTACTGCTAAGTACAAAGCATCCACAAGCACAAATTGCCCATAGCGCGAATAGATGGCTGTCATACGAATGATCTTCGATTCAGCTAGCGGTATAGATAGAACATAGTCGCTTTCGGATGCGAGCCTATTTTTCTTTCCTCCTGTTATAGCAACAACAGGACAATTCTGGCTTTTGGCTTTCCTTACTGGAAGCAGAACTTCCTTTGTCAGCCCACTGTAGCTAATTGCAATTACCAAATCATTTGATGTGCATAGAGAGGAGTTAAGGATTGCTAGGTTTGCATCAAAGTTAAATATTGCACGTTTTCCCAATTTTATGAGCTTTTGTGCAAAATCCTGAGTTGCAAGACCGGATGCACCGATACCGAATATGTAGATATTCTCGCTTTTTGCAATCAGGGACGCAACGCTCTGTATCGTATTCATACTATTTAGGTCCATTACTTCCTGCACTACTCTTTCTATGTTTATGATCAGCTTCTTTTCTATCTGATACAAACTATCTGTAAGTTCAACATCATAGTTCTGCATTCCCTCATCTGCTCTGCTGATGCTTTTTGCAATAGCAACCTTGAATTGAGGAAATGTCATTCCAAACAGAAGCCTGGAGAATCTACTTACAGAAGAAGAAGAAACAGATGCTCTTGATGCAAGCTCATTGATATTCATTGTTACAACTTCTTCAGGATTGGCAATGATGAAATTTGCAAGCAATTTATCATTACCTGTCAATGTAGAACAAATCTGCTTAATTTTATCAATCAAAGAGCTATCTCCTTTTTACCTCTGAATTTAAAGAATACCGATAGGGCAATTACAGTCGTGAGTAACAATATGCTGGATAGTGCACACGCTACCCCCTCGTTGCCTCTTATTACCTCTTGGTATATAGCAATCGATAGTGTCTGGGTCTTTGTTGTATACAAAAGAACTGTTGCACTTAGCTCTGTTATTATACTCATCCAACTCATCAACGCTCCCGAAAGAACTCCAGGAATCATAACAGGAAATGTTACTTTCCAGAAAGACCTCGATTGGTCAGCTCCTAGCGATATTGCAGCTTCCTCCAAAGATGGATCTATCTGCCTGAGAATCGCACTACTGCTTCTGATCGTATAAGGCATTCTTCTTATGATATATGCAACGATCATAATGAGAGCAGAACCAGTTAATATAATAGGCTTATGATTGAATCCTAGAATCAAACTAATACCCATGATCGAACCCGGGATGATATATGGAAGTGTAGTGATCGTGTCCATCACTCGAGTTAGTTTGCTAGGTCTTCGAACTGTTACATAGCTAAAAAGAACGCCAATAACAAGTATGAATGCCATTGCAAAGAATGAATACATAAAGGTATTCAAGATAGCTCTTCCGCAAGAAGAGAATGCAAGCGAATAACTCTTAAGAGAGAATTCATTGTAGTAGATGATCCCATCTGTTTTCTTGAATGATTGAACTACTACAACAACCAAAGGAAGGGAGGCAAGAAGTGCTACAATATATACAAAGATATGACATATAACATTATATGCACCTTTCTTCTTCTCTGGCTCAATAGGCCTTAAAGAGCTCATCTCAATAGTTGTTCTATCTGTAACGAATTGCTGCAATGAAAAGATTACAATCGAGAAGAATATTACGATTACGCTCATTGCTGCTGCAAATGCATAGTCTTGGTTCATTTCTCCAATAAATGAGTTATAAATCAATACAGGGATTGTTCTATATCCTTCTCCTATAAGCATTGGGGTTCCGAAATCACAGAATATACGCATGAATACCAAAAATCCTGAGCTAAGGATTGTCGGAAGGATCAAAGGAAGTATTATCCTTCGCATCTTTCTCAGTCCCTTGCAGCCCATGCCTTCTGCACTTTCTATCAGCGATGCATCCATCTTCTTTAATGCACCTGATACAAACAGGTACATCAACGGCGTCATCTTTACGACAAATACCAATAGAATTCCAGAAAAGCCATAGATTCCGGGAAAGTTCAATCCAATTGCCCTTAGAGCTTTTGTGATGATTCCAGCTCTTCCTAATAGGATAATCCATGAATATGCACCAATAAAAGGAGGGGACAGAATCGATACAATTACTATCATATCAACTATAGCCTTACCTTTTATGCTAACAGTCTTCATTATATAAGCCATCAAGGTACCGGTAATCATTGTGATCAATGTCGCTGCAAGTGTAACCTTGAAGCTATTTAGGATTGTTACTGTATAGTACTCTCTGCTGAAGAACTTTCTGAAGGCCTCCAGAGAGAGCTTTCCAGTCTCACTATCGATCACACTATTGATGAAGATTTTTGAAACCGGATAGATAAAGAACAACAGAAAGAAAAGTATAGAAGCAATGGTAACTATACTCCAATAATCGAAGCGTTTTTTGTTTTCAGTCATCTAACGCCTCCTAGATTATGTCATTCATAATCGATTTTTCACTAGAGTGGTCAAATACATTAACAAGTGACTTATCAAATGAAAGGCATACATTCTCACCAATATCCTTTGGTATAAGAGAAGACTTAGTACTAACCTTTACATTCTTGTTGTTTTCAAGTTCTACAACATAGTCATAATCAGTGCCAAGGAATGTACGTTCAACAACTTTTCCTTTTATTCCTGTTTGAGAGAATACAAACTCATCGGGACGAACAGATAGAATAACTTCTGCATTCTCACATCTTTCGTCTGCCAATCTATCGAGCTCAAACGAGTACCCTGTTTCATCGATCTTCACACTCTTATTGCCACAGAGAGTGCAATCAAGAACATTGCTCTCTCCTATGAATGTAGCTGCAAACAGGTTCTCTGGATGTCTATAGACATCTAGCGGCGTTCCAGTTTGCATTATAACGCCCTTATTCATGATTGCTATTCTGTCAGAGACAGCAAGTGCTTCACTCTGATCATGAGTTACATAGACTGTTGTTATTCCAGATTTCTTTTGGATATCACGAATAGCAGAGCGCATCTCGACTCTTAGCTTTGCATCCAAGTTAGAAAGAGGCTCATCCATCAAAAGAACATCTGGTCTTATTACAATTGCACGAGCAAGAGCTATACGCTGTTGCTGTCCTCCACTCATGTTCTGTGGCTTTCGATCCCTAAGAGAGGAAATCTGGACCATTTCGAGCATCTCGTTTACTCGTTCTGTTTTCTCTGGGTCCTTGATTCTCCTCTCCTCCAGTCCAAAAGCAACATTCTGGAAGGTAGTCATATGAGGAAATATTGCATAGTTTTGGAAAACCATTCCAATGTTACGCTTATCTCGGGGTATATCATTGATAAGCTTATCATTGAAATAAAACTCGCCGCCTTCAATAGTGTTGAATCCCGCAATCATTCTTAGTAGTGTTGTCTTACCACAACCTGATGAGCCTAGAAGAGTAAAGAACTCCCCTTTGTTAATCTCAAGCGAAAGATCTGGAATAATTGTATTCTCCCCATATCTCTTTACGGCATGCTTTATGCTTATTGATACACTCATATTGGCTACCTTCCTAAGTACTTGGTTACTTAACGATTGTTGTGAGTAAATCTGTAAACTTTGTCTGGACTTCTTTCTTAATTCCTGCTGACCATACAGAGTCGACTGCAAAGATGTTTGCGGTCTTCATGATTTCCTTTGAAGGAGGAAGTTCGACATCTGTTCTTACAGGACATGCACCTGAGCTCTTTTCTGCCAATAGAGCCTGTCCTTCCTTGCTTGATAGGAAGTCAGCAAATAGCTTGGCATTATCAGCATTCTTAGCTCCCTTGATCACACAGATACCACTGAGTTTGCTAGCAGCACCCTCTTCCATGTAACAGAAGTCAACATTAGGAGTATTTGAACTCATTAGCTGCAATGCAGGAGCATCCCACGCAAGTCCTACTGCATATTCGCCAGAAACAACACCTTTGTATGTAGCTGATGAGCTATTTACTACCCTACCATCTAGCTGCTTTAGAAGAGCTTCAACATAGTCCCAACCAGCTTTTGCATTAATGTCGCCTGAACCGAAATCCAAAAGCATGTTTTCAAGATGGTTGTAAGCCGATGACGATGTTCCAGCATCACCAAATGCAATCTTTCCCTTCAATGCTGGATCCAATAGATCCTTGTAGCCCTTGATTCCATTAGGAACTAGCTTTGTGTTCCAAACAATTACAGGACATGTTCCATTAATAGCTGTAAATACGCCACTTGTATTCCTGAATTTCTCAGGATATTCCTTATCTGTAGAAGCAATATATGTTTCAAAGAGACTTGGATCCATGAGAGCCTGGTATTCACCAACCCAAGTAACATCACAAGATGGGTTATCCTTCTCTGCCTTTATTCTAGCCATGACCTCACCGGTGCTTCCTGTGATGATCTCGACCTTAATGCCATACTTTTCTTCAAAAGCAGGAACGACAGCATTTAGATTGTCTGCAGATGTAGCTGTGATAAGAATCAGATTCTTACTTGCGCCTTTTTCTGTACTTTCAGCTGCGGCCTGTGCAAAAATTGCCGTCAAAGCAATAAGAGCAACAGCTACTACCATTAAAGTTTTTTTCATATAAAGCTCCTTTTTTATAAAAATGATTTTTATACTTTCATGATAGTACCGTTATGTTAAATTGCAATTAATTTTTTATGAGTAGTAAATTAAGCTAGAATCGAACTCCTGCACCTAGGTATCCAACATAATAGATACAGTTAAACAGGAAACCATAAGTTGCATTAGCTCCAAGTCGAACTACAATCGAATCCTCTTGTCCGAATGCATATCCAATGGATGCTTGCAATCCTGCTGTTACATCAAAGATTGGATTATTGGAAATGGAGGAGAACAGCCCTAACCCTGCAACAGTTTCGATTTCCAAGCCGCCAACTGGCTTAAAGAGAGCTCCTGCTCCAGAGAAGAAGTTGATATTAATACCTCCAAACTCGCTTTCGTCAACAACATAGCCAACGTCGGTTCTGGTTGTGACTGCGATATTGACTTTCTTCATCTCCCCAAATAGTACTTGGTTCTCGCAATAGCCCCCGATAGCAAAGCTGCTTTTATCTTCTTCCATTCCTTCTGCTCCCAAAACTGATACACCAACGGAGACAGCATCTTTAGGAAAAGCCGCAAATAGAGATACTGATAGGATCAAGAAAAGTAATAACAAAAATAGTTTTTTCATCTTATTGCCTCCTCGAAAGCAAAGTATTAGCTTCAACCTTGTTTGTATGATTTTATCATGAGCTCCCCATATCCGTAACAAATAGTTATGAAAGAGGCCGAATTCGATGATTTTTTACAATTTAGGACATCTAAAGCACCATGTTTTTAACAATTACACTTTGAGCATAATAGCCAAAAGCCTTATACTATTTCCATTACTTAGATAAGGAGAGTTGGGTGAGCAATCCCGCGCCCCTATAAACAAACACTATGGATATTAGACTAGAAGGTCTTACAAAGACATTCACTTCAAAGGACAATGCAGAGACAATTGCTGTAAACAATCTCAGCATTACTATCCCAGATGGACACTTGGTTGGACTATTAGGTCCTTCCGGTTGCGGAAAGAGTACAACACTATTTCTGCTAGCAGGTTTACATGAACCAACAAGTGGAAGAATCTTCTTCGGAGATGAAGATGTGACGGAACTTCCTCCAGAAAAGAGAGGCATCGGACTAGTATTCCAGAACTATGCACTCTACCCTCACATGTCAGTCTATGACAACATTGCTTTCCCATTAAGGAACTCAAAGAGCTTCAAGGAAGCACATCCAGACTCAAAGGAGAGAAAAGCTGCAATTGATCAGATAGTTAATGAGACAGCGAAGATCGTTGCCATCGAATCTCTACTAAAGCGTAAGCCAGGACAACTATCTGGTGGACAACAACAGCGTGTTGCCATTGCACGTGCCATTGCAAAAAAACCAAAGGTACTCCTTTTGGACGAACCACTATCAAACTTGGATGCAAGACTAAGAATGCAAACAAGAGAAGAGATCAGAAGAATCCAGCAAGAGACAGGAATCACTACTATCTTTGTTACTCACGATCAAGAAGAAGCAATGAGCATTACAGACGAGATTGTGGTAATGAAAGATGGTGTAATGCAGCAGATGGGAAATCCACAGGAGACATATATGCATCCAGACAATGCATTTGTTGCAATGTTCTTGGGCAATCCTCCTATCAACATGTTTGATGCAACTGTCCAGAATGGATACATACAAATAAATGGCGAGAATGCTTTCAAGACAAGCTTGGAGGATGGAACAAACATCAAGGTAGGTCTCAGACCAGAAAGCTTCAAGATCCTTACTGAAGAGTTCTCTGCAGACAAGAACATCTTCGATATCGATATATTCTTCAAGACAACAATCGGCAGGGATTTCCTTGTTAGATTCACTCTCAACGGAGCGGAAGCAAAAGCCCTAATCGAGTCAGACAACGAGGTAAACGTTGGTGATAAGGTTCGTGTTCACGTCAAGGCTAATGGTATCCACATCTTCGATACCGAAGGAAACAGGATAAACGAATGGTAGGACAAAACAAGACAAAGACCTTCCTAAAAGCCATGTTGTATATCGCACCGGCAATGATCATTATCTTTGTTTTCTCGATCTTTCCGATGATTCATACACTAAGAATGAGCTTTTATGCAGACTACAACATCTTCACAAAGACAGGTTCTGGCTTTGGATTGGATGCATTTAGACGAGTCCTAAGAGACAAGACTTTTATTTTGGCATTGAAGAATTCTTTTCTATATGCTCTAATCACAGTTCCTTCTTCCTTGGTTCTTTCCTTGATGATCGCAATACTCTTGAATACAGGCATCAAAGGTTCCAAGTTCTATAGAACAGCATACTTCCTTCCATATGTAACAAATGCAATTGCTATTGGACTTGCGTTCAGATTTATATTCCACAGCGAATATGGAATCGTAAATAAAGTTCTAACGCTAATGGGAATGAGTCCTAAGGTTTGGCTTAATGACCCAAAGCTAGCGCTTCCGATGCTATGCATCTTCGGAATATGGTCAGGCCAGGCTTTCAAGATCGTCATATTCCTTTCTGGCCTTCAGGGAATCGACCCTCAGCTATATCAAGCTGCAAGAATTGACGAAGCATCTAAGGCTAAGCAATTTTTCAAGATCACCCTTCCGCAACTTGCTCCTATCTTGGCATACCAGATGGTCGTAGCAACTATCGGAGCATTTAAGGTATATGTAGAGGTAGTTGGACTCTATGGAACAGATGGACCACTGCATAGTGCAACAACAATGGTCTATTACATGTTTGATGAATTCTACAATGGTCAGAACTATACAGGAGCAGCCGCTGCTGGTGTAATCATGTTCTTGATCATCATGGCATTCACTCTTGTTCAGATGCGCATGTCTAACAAGAAAGCCGCAGAAAACAATTAAGGGAGGATGGAAATGAATCAAGACAAAGTTAAACACAACTTATCCATGGCCCTTATCTATATTCTACTTACTATCGGTGCTATTGTGATGCTATTTCCTTTCTATTGGATGATCTCAGGATCCATCAAGACACTACAGGAAATCCAAAGCACAAAGATTGTATGGTGGCCAAAGCATCCTCAGTGGATAAACTTCAAGACAGTTTTGACAATGGAATCAAATCCATTTGGTATCTATTTCAAGAACAGTACCATCGTCTCTGTTATGAACACAGTCTGCACACTATTTACAACTATCCTTGCAGCATTCGCATTCTCAAAGTTCGAGTTCAAGGGCCGAGACAAGTTCTTCTCTCTGCTGTTGGGAACAATGATGGTTCCTTCCCAGATGTACTTGATTACAAACTTCATCACTATCACAAAGATGCACCTTATCGATACACTTTGGGCACAGATTATTCCATATACAGCCAGTATCTTCTATATCTATCTATTAAGACAGTTCTTCAACCAAATTCCAAACCAGCTATATCTTGCGGCAAAGGTTGATGGATGCTCGGATTGGAAATATCTATGGACCGTAATGGTTCCAAACGCAAAAAGCTCACTAGTTACTATTGGACTATTTAACTTCATTGCAAGCTGGAACGCATATCTATGGCCAATGCTCGTAAGCAATAGCGTCAAGAAGAGAGTTCTTTCAACAGGATTGAAGTACTTTGCTGGTGATGCTGGTTCTGATTACCACTTGATGATGGCTGGAGCTACAATCGTAGTTGTACCACTTATTATTATCTATCTCATATTCCAGAAGTACATCATTCAGGGAATCGCAAGAGGTGGATTAAAAGGCTGATTTTATTTTCCTCAAAAAGGGGGATTTAAAATATAATTAATACTAATTAGGGAGATACAACCCTAAAAGGAGAAATTATGAAAAAGTTATTTGCTTTCCTTTTGGTTCTTGCAATTGCAACTACTTTTGTTTTTGCAAGTGGCGCAAAGGAAGAGGCTTCTAAGGCTGCTACCTCATCAGTTACAGTAGAAGACCTTAAGAATGCCAAGGTTACAATCCAGTTGTGGCACGCTCAGACAAAGGAAAACGGTAAGGCTATGGACATGGTTATCAACAAGTTCAATGAGTCAAACCCATACAACATCACAGTTGTTGGAACATGCCAGGGTGGATATGGAGATGCACACACAAAGGCTGTTGCTGCTCTTGCTGCAAACAACTATCCAAACATCAACCAGGCTTATAACAACAACATGATGGAATACATGCCATCAGGTAAGCTAATGGACCTCACAGATTACCTAAAGGATGATTTCGGTATCTCTCAAGAAGAACTAGCAACTGTTTATCCTTCATACCTAGCAGAGAACCACGCTTTCCCTGATGGAAAGACATATGCAGTATCTCTTGGCAAGTCAACAGAAGTTATGTTCTACAACAAGACATTCTGTGACAAGTACGGAATCGAAGTTCCTAAGACACTCGAAGAGCTAACAGTAGCTGCAAAGAAGGCAACAGAGATCACAGGTAAGCCATCATTTGCTATCGACTCATTAGACAACTGGGGAATCTATGGACCAGAGAACTTTGGTGCTAACTATGCTGATCCTCAGGGCAACATCTACATCCTAGATGATGAGAACCTTCCAAAGACAAGAGCATTCTACGAGTGGTGGAAGGCTGGAATCGATGGCGGTTACTTTAGAACAGCTGGTGAAGACAAGTACTGCTCAGGCCCATTCGGCAATGGTGACATCATCTTCTATGTCGGTTCATCTTCAGGTACAAACTATATCTTCCCAGACGGATTTGAGTGTGAAGTTACACAGAATCCAGTTGGCACAACTCCAAAAGTTATCCAGCAGGGCGGAAACTTCAACGGTTTCACAACAGGAGATCCAATTGTTGACCTAGCAACATCAATCGTTCTTGAGTATATGTATTCAGCTGAAGCTGGTGCTCTATACGCTGCAAACACAGGTTATGTTCCTTCAAACAAGGCAGCTCTTGAGCTAGACACATACAAGAAGGTTCTTGAAGCAGATGACCTACAGGGACATGCTAAGAAAGTTATTGCAAACTACCCAGACGAGTGGCTTGCATATGACCCAGTATTCAAGAACTCTTACAAGGTAAGAAAGGCTCTTGCAACACCTCTAGAGGCACTCTCTCTAACAGAGGCATCTATCGACAAGGTTATTGCAGATGCAAAGGATGCTATCAACGCACTTAGATAATAGAACTCGTTTCTAATCTTGATGGGCCTCGAAAGAGGTCCATTATTTTGTCTCAACGAATTTAATTAAGTTACTTTTTTAAAATATTCCAGTACAATTCAATATACACGCCATACAATCTGCAATTAATTATTAGAAATATATGAGGTTTATCATGAGAAACATTTTTTCAATCATCGAAGAACAATTAGAGCTCCACAAAGATAGAAATGTCGTTATCATTGGACACGTTCAGCCAGATGGAGACTGTCTAGGTTCTTCCTGGGGCATGAAATATCTATTAAGAGATAACTACAATATCGATGCAACTGTCGTTAACCAACCGATCAAGAGATTTGATTTCTTGGGAGAAAGCACCCTTCCTGGTGTTGTTGATTTTTCAAATGCATTTGCTATCCAGGTTGATAATGCAACAAGAGCAAGAAGTGCAGATACAAACTTTGTCAATGCACCATTCAAGCTGAAGATCGACCATCATATTGTAGTTGACCAATATGGAGATGAGAACGTAGAAGAAACACTCAGCTCTTGCTGCGAAATCATTGCTTCCCACGCTATAAAGCATGGCCTGAAGATTTCAAAAGATGCAGCACGCGCCCTTTACACAGGAATGGTTACAGACACTGGAAGATTCTGTTTTGCAACTGTCACTGCAGATACTCTTAGTACAGCAGCAACTCTTCTAAAGAGTGGTTTTGATCTAGGAGACACCATGAGCAGAATCAACAGAAGAGGAATGAACAATGTAAAGTTTATCGCAAAGGCATATTCTTTACTTAATATCAGTCCAAAGGGCATACCTTATATCTATATCACACAGGATGTTATTGATGAATTCTCTCTCACTCCCGATATGGTCAGCGAGGCTCTTTCCTGCATGCGTGATATTGAGGGCTACCCTATCTTCGTACTATTTGCAGATTTAGCAGGCAAGATTCGTGTTGAATTCAGATCTGATAGAATCAAGATCGACCAAGTAGCAGTCAAGTTCGGAGGTGGTGGTCACGCCTGTGCTTGTGGCGCTCGTCTTTCATCAAAAGATGAGATTCCTGCAGTAGTTAGCGAACTAGAGAAATATCTACCCTAATATCTATATATACCTCTTGTTAGGGAACTGACAGGAGGTGTTTTTCATCGCCACCCTTTTGTCAAACTATTATGTGTCTTTGTTTTTTGTGCATATTTCATATCGCTTTAGCCCTTTTTTTGTGTTTTCAGAAGATTTTTCAAAAAACTCTCCAAAATCACGTGCAAAAACTCGACTTTTGGCCTTCCTATGTTGAAGGAGAAATCTTATGAGAAAAATCATCAAACGAATCTACACAGAAGAAGAAAAAGCCCGTGCAACCGAAGACGTCAGCAACATGACCCTCTTTTCTGATGCCATGACGGTTGCTTATAGGGACAAGACCTATACGGCATACTCGCTTGAGTCGCTTCTTGGCATGAAGGTGTCTGACTCCATGAAGGACGAGATGGTCGTTCATGCCGAGAACTGGCTGAAGCGGCTGGAGAACAGGGACGCATGCCTTGATGTAGTAATCGAGTTCCCCTCAGAGAGGATACACATCGAGATCCAGCAGCTCAAGAGGAAGGATGGGATCCCTAGGAGCATGTTCTACCTTGGTATGCTGCT
>CAKQTE010000131.1 GCA_934276485.1 uncultured Spirochaetales bacterium
CTCCCAGATCAGAACCAATCATTATGCAGACAAGTTCCTAACAAAAGGAAAGAAGATAAAGCTTATTGGAATCAACTTTTCATCCAAAGATAGGAACATTGATGATTATCTAGTGGAAGAACTCTAACCAGAATTCATAGATATTGCAAATAGTAAGTTTGGGGCTACATTTTGCGTGTAGCCTCATTGATTATGTCTCTGTCGTCTTTACCTATAAAACAGATAGGAAGTAAAGATCATAAAATTTCGAGAAAACATCGGAAATCAACTAGCAAAAATAGGAGATAACGACCTTATATATTAGGAGGTCGTCATGACGAACGATAAATCATTTCAAGAAGAAACAAAGATTTGCTATACTGATGACATGGCACAGGATGTAACTACAGGTACTTTTAATTTTGAGGCAATCAGACAAGCAGATGCTGTGTACGTCGATAAGACAAAGTACATATATAAGCTTGTCTCTAGATCTGCAAATAGAAGGTGCTTTGTATCTAGACCACGAAGGTTTGGAAAGTCACTATGCGTAAACATCCTTGAGAAAATCTTCCAGGGAAGAAAGGATCTTTTTGAAGGCCTATACATAAGCCAGACAGATTACGACTGGAAGAAGTATCCTGTAATAAAGTTCAGCTTTGGATCTTGCTCTTCTAAGAACAGCAAGGATTTGAATGTATGGATTATCAGAAAGCTCAATGATATTGCCTCTAATTATGGGTTAGAGATTAATACAGAGTACTTCTTGAGTGAGGTTTTTTCCCAGCTGATTGAAAAGCTTTATGCAAAGCATGGAAAGGTTGTAATCCTTGTTGACGAATACGAGAAGGTCATCACAGACAACATCTACAATGAGAACATAGAGGAGATGAGGGATGTGCTCAGTTCCTTCTATCAAGTGGTGAAGGATATGGATGAATACATTCACTTTGTATTCATCACAGGTGTTACGAAATACACAAAGCTTTCTTTGTTTTCAAAGCTCAACAACCTCAAGGACATCTCCATGGAATATGAATATGCAGAGATGTTTGGATACACCCAAGAAGAGCTGGAGCACTACTTTGCAGAGCACATAGAAGACAAGATGCAGGAACTTGCTCTTGATAGGAATACATTGCTGTCAAAACTCAAGGATAGCTATGATGGCTTTCTGTTTTCACAAAACGCAGAGAGCGTGTACAATCCAGTGTCCATCGGAAACTTCATGGGTACAAAGATGGCTGGATTCAGAAACTACTGGATAGACACCGGCGGTAGGCTGACAATGCTATATGATATTGCGGATAGGTGTTCATTCAATATCATAAAGGATCTCTCCGAGCCTCTGGATGAGGAATCGTTCTCTCAATTCGACATTATCGACATAGCTCGAGGAGAGGTGGATGCGACATTCTTGAAGTGCCTTATGTACCAGACAGGATACCTGACGATAGCGAAGGGAGTTGATGATGGCTCGTTGCTGCTTCTCGATTTTCCTAATAGGGAGGTCAGGCGATCATACAATGTGGGATTCCTTGAATACGAGACGAAGGTGAAGTCATTCCGTGCGAATGGAAAGAGCCTCTTGTTCTATTTTGAAAATGACGATGTTGAAAGAGCGATGGAGAAGATGAAGGCGATGTTCGCAGGAATCCCATCTTTTGTCTACACGAATGCAGAGAAGAATGTCACTGAGTATTTCTATCAGGTCCTGTTCTATACAATCCTTGCATCTGCAGGTATGGAGATAAGAATGGAAGAGATAGCAGCTCATGGCAGGATTGATGCAGTTGCCGAAAGCCAGAAATGCATATACATTCTTGAGTTCAAGCGCGATAAATCAGCACGCGAGGCACTCTCCCAGATCAGGGCCAATCATTATGCAGACAAGTTCCTATCAAAAGGCAAGAAGATAAAGCTCATTGGAATCAACTTCTCGTCAAAAGAAAGAAATATCGATGACTATCTAGTGGAAGAACTCTAACTACTAGTATTTGAACATGCTTCTTGATAACTTGTGAGGCAGAGTAGAGGAGGCTACTTTTTCGGTAGCCTCCACTCATCTAATGAAAAATGCTCGAAAGCTTTTCTATTGTTTCCTCTTTATCCATTTCATCAGATAACCTAGCTGTTAGTTCTTTTAGAGCATCGATGTTTATATCCCCTTTGTATTCTGTGATATCCAACATCAATGTCGAAAGCGTTACAAGCATGGTCTTATCGTGGGAAAAATTGCTAACAGGTGCAAATGATGCATCGATAGTGTATCCAATCTCGTCATCGCTGTAGTATTCAGAAAGAATCTCGGTTTGTTTGAAGATCTCTATCTTCTTTGCTCTGTCGAATATCCATAGGCATTTGATTCCATCTCTTTCTAGCATTAGAGCACTATCTGAAAGCTTTGTAACTTTCACCTTTGGATCCAGGTTCCATCTTTGCTTGTGGTCTCTATCGACTCTGTTTCCTCTATTTACCAAATCCTTTACAAGCATGTTGCCATTGTCAGCAAACAGCACTCTGCGCTCATGGGAGCAGAATGTATATCCATAGTGATAAGCCGCGACATACATTCCATTCTTGTACTCCTTGAATTCGCTTATCGGGCTATCGGGACGATAGATACCAAACAGATTTGAATATTCTTCCCATGGTTCGATTGGTCTTGAGTAACATAGAACCGTGTTATGGGAATCCATATTGTAGCAATATCCACGCTGGATGCTTCTCATCTTGTATTTATGGTATAGCTCTCCTGCGTATGGTTCTGCAACAAATGGCTTTCCTCTTAAAAATGTTACAAGAGAAAGCATGTCCATATGGTTATGTCCGGATATTCCGCAATTGACTTTAGCTGACATTATCATTCCATTTGCTGAATCTGAGAATTCATTTCTTGCAATAACAAGTCCAACTTTGTCATTGGCATAGTACTTTTCATTACAGGAAAGGGTAGAGCGCTTACCTGTTCTGAAATCAAGTAGATCCTTATATTTCTCTTCATGTGTCATTTGGTATGCTAGCTCTAGCATTGGGTTTATAAGTGGCGCAGAATTGTCACCAATTGATGGAAGGTAATCGCCTGCAATTATCAATGAATAGAAGGCATTCAATGTCTTGTTGATCCTTTCTTGCATCTCATCAGTTAAGAACACACATGAGTTGAGGTCTGCTATTACTATGTTTCTATATAGCATCTCAGCAATAGCTGCTCCAAACCAATATGCAATTGATAGCTCGTTGTATCCACCGTCTTCATTGTAATCTTCTAGAATATGCTGGGAGCATACTTCTACTGCTTTATCTCGCATCTCTCTGAATGCGGGTATTTCTGGAAACATCACAGATAAAAAGAATGGAACGATTCCTCTTTCAAAGTAGTGGTGGTTATATGGGGTGTACTTATCGTCGTCAAAGCGTCTGAATTGAATTCCACAGAACCAAAGATGCTTGATAAGCTCAAATGTTAGCTTTGTATCGATGTTATATGACATGCGAGTATATAGCATCTCTGTGTATACAAAGCATAGCCATCCAAGGTCCATTACATCCCTGTCTTCTGTATACATAAGGTGACCTGCATTCACGCTAAATTCTTCGACCTTCAATGTATATGTGTCAAAGAAGAATCTAAGTACTTCGCTATATTTATCAAGGACAGCTTGGTCTTGTGTCTCATGGTACTTGAACATCAAGTACTCAAGAAATTGTGTACGAGTGAATAAGGAAAAGCATGCTCTATTTGATTTCTGTCTATCTGTATACATGTTATAGTGCATTGCATTCTTAAATCCTGGTCCAAAATCCCAAATGAGATTATCTCCTCCTGGGGCAATGTACTTGTTATCCATCAACAAATCTGCAGCCTTGAGTGCAAAATCCTTTATGTTCTCTTTCAGTCCTAGGGATGCTTGGAACATATATGGAAGTATGTTCCTGTCGATAGGCTTGATGTTCTTGTCCCTAAAGTCAAAGAAATGCTTGACATTGTTTCGTGTCTCGAAATATCCAACAAGAGCTTTCTTTGCGCTTTCGATATCGCCTTTGAAAAGAGAGGCTTTGACATCTTCCAGGCCTGGAGTTGTTAAATCGAGAGCGTTGAATAGATCCATATCCTCAATTTCATTCTCGTTATTTGGTATTAGGTTTAAGTCCATTTTGTGTTCTCTTCCTTTTTGAGCTGTTTATAAAACAGTGTTGAGAAAGTTTCAATATGACTTCTTGTTGGTTAAAAACTCTTTTGTTTCAAAAAAATGACAAAAAAGTGCAAAAATATAAAAACTTGTTACTTTTTGCAAAATTGCTGTCATTGCGAATTCAAAAATCTAAAGCACAATTTAAACAAAATTTAGGAGGTCTTTTATGAAAAAGATTGTTGCAGTGCTTTGTTTAGCTCTTTGTGCTGTTGCTGTTTTTGCACAGGGCGCGCAGGAAGAAGCTACAAAGGCAAAGGAAAAGACAGTTATTAATCTATGGTCTGGCGATAGACATGACGAAGTATATGTAAACGAGAAGATTGCTCAGTTCAATGCTACACACGACGATATTGAAATCAAGCAGACAATTGTTTCCAACGATTACTTTAATATGATTGTTATGGCTTATTCTTCAGGTAATGCTCCTGACATCTTCACATCTACAGCAAACGTTAAGTCTTTCGACTTCCAGGGCTTTGTTCAGTCAGGCATGCTACTTCCATACCCAGAAGACTTGATCAACGATGCTCACTTCAGAGAGCTAACAAACATTCCTAAAACAGTTATCGAGGGAATCAACGCAGTAGATGGCAAGCCATACATCATCTACGCTGGTCAGAGAAGCGGAACAAGAATGATCTACAATGCAGATCTTCTTAAGGCTTCAGGAATCGAAACATTCCCAACAACACTACAGGAGATGGTAGATGTTGCAAAGAAAGTAACAGAGACAGGTAAGGGCAAGTACTACGGAATCGCTACATGTTCAAATGGTGGTTTCGAGCGCTGGTTCGCTGGTGTTTGTACAAAGAGTGGTATCTACTACTATGACTATGCTAACGGCAGATATGACTTCAGCGGTTACAGAGAGCCAATGCTTCTTGCTCAGCAGATGTTCAAGAATGGCAGCATGTTCCCAGGATCAGCTACACAGAACGTAGATGCTATGAGAGCTCAGTTTGCTAATGGCACATTCGCTCTTTGGGGAAATGCTTCTCAGGAAGCTGGTGTATTCACAGACCAGTTCCCAATTGAGGACTTTGATTGGGAAGTTGCAGAGCTACCAAGCATGACAGGAGAGGTTGACGGTATTGTAGAAGCTAAGCTTCAGAAGGGATTTGCTGTTATGTCAACATGTAAGAACCCAGAAGCTGCATGGGAAGTTGTTAAGTTCTTCCTAAGCGAAGACTTCATGATCAGTTACTGCGAAGGCGGTTACACACTTCCAGTTTCTCCATACATCCAGGAAAGATGCGACCTAACAAAGAGTGGCAGAATGGGTGACTTCGCTCCAGTTGATTACGAAGGATATTTCCCAGCAGTACCAAAGGTAACTGTAAAGGGTGATAACCTCGAGATCGCTATGTGGAACTGCATCGTTAATGGTACAGATGTTGACAAGTGCATCGAGTCCTTGAATAAGGAATACAACGAAGCTCTAGACAGAGATGTAAAGCTCGGAAAGACAAAGAGAATCGTTATCGAGAACTACGATCCACGTAATCCAACAGGAAATCCAATTACTTACCTTTCAAAGTAATTAAAACGAATTGAATCTTGGGGCCACTGGAATGGTGGCCCTACATTTTAAGGACATGTCATGACTAAAGAAACCAAGAGACTAAGGAGAAAAGATGGTATTGCTGCAGGTGTTATGCTTACACCAGCTGTATTTTTCCTTGTAGTCACATCAATCTATCCATTTATCTGGCTTTTCAGATACGTCTTATATGACTATGATGGCTTCTCAGCATATTTTGTTGGTTTTTACAACTTCAAATCAGCATTCACAGACGTTATATTCTGGAAGAGTGTATTACATACATTTGAGTATGCAATCATGAAGTTGATTCTTGTTATTCCTTTTTCATTGTTGATTGCAACCATGGTTAGGACAAATTTTCCTGGAAATAATGCATTCAAGATTATTTTCTTCCTACCAACTGTAATCAG
The DNA here is from genome assembly GCA_934276485.1 of uncultured Spirochaetales bacterium. GTDB lineage: Bacteria > Spirochaetota > Spirochaetia > Sphaerochaetales > Sphaerochaetaceae > Ornithospirochaeta. The sequence goes on from CAKQTE010000131.1 coordinate 6,129, forward strand.
CTCATCTATTTCAAGTTTGATCTTTTCATTCATTTTCTCAGCTTTCAATGGACCTTTGAATGCAGTATTGCAATCATTGCACTTCATCTCATCTCCAATTGACTGGCTAGGAAATCCAAAAGTCGTAATGTACGCAGTTGTAATGGTTGCATTCTGGGGAGGAGTTGGTAACTACATGATCTACTTCCTTTCTGGTATGTCCAGCATTTCAAATGAAATATATGAAAGCTGTATGATTGATGGTGCTAATGCTCCTCAAACATTCTTTAGAGTAACACTGCCAATGCTATCACCTATATTGAAGGTAGTTTTGATGCTTGCTATCACAACATCATTCAAGGATTACCAGTCAATTCTTGTCTTGACCCAAGGAGGTCCAAACAATAGGTCGCAGGTAATGTTCTCATATATTTATAACCTCATCTTCCCACAAAACTCATTGCCTCAGATAGGATACGCAACAGTTTTGAGTATCATAGCAGCAATGATCACTGGCGGAGTCACACTACTATACATGCGTATTGCACGTAAGTTGGATGATGTTGTGTAAGGGGGTGTAAGATGGGTAAGAAAGTTATTAGATCAAGAAAGCAAAAGATTTATACAACATTGGTATTCCTTGCTACAGCACTACTAGCATTTTTGATGCTATATCCTCTTTTGTACATCATCCTTGGTTCATTCAAGACAAACAAGGAATTGCTACTAGGAGGAGCAAGAATCTTCCCTAAAAAGGTAGTTTTTTCCAACTATTCAAGTGCATGGAAGGCTGCTAACTTCTCTGTATATACAAAGAACAGCTTTATCCTATCTATTGGTGTAATGATCATCGCAGTAATCACAACATCAATGGCAGGCTATGTATTTTCAAGAAAGGAGTTCAAGTTCAAGGAGCTCTTGTATGGTGCATTCGTTGCATTCATGTTTGTCAACGTAGGTTCTGTTACACTAAGACCTCTTTTTGATCTTTCTGTTAAACTACATATCAACAAGAGCTTGTTCACCATTATTCTTCTCAGCGCTGGTTCTGGACAGGTAACATTCATCATCCTTTCAAGAGGATTTGTGAATAGTATCCCAAGGGAAATCGATGAGGCTGCCAAGATCGATGGTTGTTCATTCGGACAGATCTATACAAGAATCCTGTTCCCTTTGATGAAGCCTATCACATCAACAATTGCACTTCTTTCATTTAAGCATGGTTGGAACGAGTATATCCTTCCTTTGGTATTCACAATATCAAACGAAAAGCTAAGACCTTTGACAGTAGGTGTAAACATGCTTAAGAGCAATGGTGATGGTGCAGCTGCATGGAATATCATGTTCGCAGGTGCAACGCTCGCAGTTATTCCTATTGTTGTTATCTTCTTGCTATTCAATAAGCACTTCATGAAGGGTATGACAGCTGGAGCTGTAAAGGGTTGATTTAGATGTTTATCGACAAGTTCTTAATCTCGCCATCAGAGGAGTATCTCTTCTCTGATGGAACTACTGATATCGATCAGCTTAGATATGAAAAACATCTTAGGGATGTTGTTGCAGATAAGGGTGTTGCTTATCCAGAGAGCCTTGATTACTCTGCTTGGCAATATTGGTATAAGCATGGTTCTATCTATGTAGATAGAAGCGGTACTTATACTCAGCCTACAAAGATCACCTTCTATGCTGTTACAAATGTTGTTGCAGAAAAAGAGATAGACAAGGAGTTCATTCTTTGGACATATGGAGCTGCAACTATCTGGATCAATGGCGAGAAAGCTGTAGAGTATTCAATTCCACAATATAAGCCAATTGGAAATGCTAAGTTCAATGCTCACCTAAAAGAGGGTGAAAATGAAGTTTTGATCTATTTTCAGAATCTTGGCATTCGTGACGGAAGAAATATCTTTGGCCTTGAGATCGTTGACGATAGCTTTGTCAAGCAAGATTTCCCCTCAGTGCCAATGAAGAGAGAGTACATCGCAATCACAGAGTTTCTTGATGGGATAAAGCTTGAATTCCCTCGCATCGTATTTCCTTCTGTAAGAGATGATGTAAGAGTTGGCTACGATAGTGGAACATCGGACTTTTCAAAGAAGAATACCAAGGTGACTTGGTTTGATGCATCGGGCAAGAAAGAGATAGAGATTGAAAATGGCGCTCGTTTGATTCGTGTTGAAGTCAAATCAAATGGACACTCATATACAAGATCCTTTGAATGCCTTGAGAATGCACATGCTCTATATTCACATGCAAAAGGCTTTGATGAGAACATGAAGATGATCCTTGAGCGTATAGCATCTTACCAGGGACAAAGCAGGGCAGGTGGAAAGTTTGGATTCTTCATTCCAAATATCCTTGCACGCAAGGCTCTTGGAATCGATGCTTCTTCTGATAGGGATTTGATGCTTATCACTTTGCAACAGATTGATGATAACTACGATTGTTCAGATTTCTTGCTAGCAGGTCTCATTCGCTATATGAAGAACTATAGCTTGGATGAAGAGCTTGAGAAGAGAGTCAAGGAAGTACTTCTTGCATATCGCTATTGGATGACAATGCCAGGAAGCGACGCAATGTGCTTCTGGAGTGAAAATCATAGCCTGTTGTTCTATTCATCTGCAATGCTTGTTGGTGCTATGTACCCAGAAGAGATCTTTACTCGTTCCAATATGACCGGTAGAGAGCTCTATGAGTTTGGAAAGAAGCTTACATTGGAGTGGATAGAAGACCTGGAAGAGTATGGCTTTGAAGAGTTCAATAGCTCTGTATATATGAATATTACATTCGTATCTCTATTGAACATCATTGACTATGCTGATGAGGATATTGCAGCAAGAGCCAAGAAGATTGCAGATACCCTTATCGAGAATCTTGCAATCCATACATTTGATGGTGCTGTCATATCTCCGATGGGAAGAGTCTATAGAGGTATAATCGATCCACCTAGCCAAGGTGTACAGTCATTGTTGAATCTTGCAGAGCCAAGGCTGCCATATTCATATGGAGAGGGCTGGATGAGTTTTTACTACACATCCACATACAAGCTCCCGTCTGATGTGCTCGAGAAAGCAAATAGTGAGTTCGATACTACATATTCAACAGGAAACGCTCTTGTTGCTATCACAAAGGGCAAGAATGCAATGCTAACTAGCGTGCAATCTCCTCGCCAGGATGGTTTCAAGCAGTGGAAGAATGTCACACTAGAGGATGATAGCGACTCATACATTGGAACTCATACATATACAAAGTCCATGAATGAGAGATTCCATGGTACAACATGCTTCGCTCCTGGTGTTTATGGCTACCAACAGCATATGTGGGTTGCAGCTCTAGATAAGGAAGCTATTCTATTTGCAAACAATCCAGGTGTTACATCCGACGCTATTTCAATGCGTCCTGGATATTGGTATGGAAATGGAATCATGCCAGAGATTAAGCAAGATCATGAAATGCTTGGTGTTATCTTTGACATCCCTGAGTACTATCCAATTGGATGGACACACGTATTCTTGCCAGAATGCAAGTTCGATGTTGTAGAGCATGATGGGTCATGGATTTTCCTAAAGCGTGGCAATGGCTATATGGCACTTTGGGCATCTGGAAAGCTTGAAAAGTATGATGATGTACTCTTTAACTCCGAGCTTAGACTCAACAGCAGAAAGTGTGCATATCTATGCTTTGTAAGCAGAGACGATGATTCTTCATTTGATTCATTCAAATCAAGAATCAAACAAAACACGGTTTCTTTTGATGATAAGAGCGTTGCTCTTGTTATCAATGGAGATAGATTTATGACATATGCGTCTAAACCTGAAAAGACGCAATATGTGTAATCCCCCTTGAATCGTTAGAGTTAGCTACTGCAGAGTACTGTGGTAGCTTTCTCTTTGTTGTTATTTCTTTAATAAGTCTTGCAAACCATATTCACCTTTTGGAATATTGGCTGTTCTATGATATTCATGAATTGCATTCACAAGTTTCATTGGATTGTTGAAATAATCTAGAACAAATTCATAAGTTTTAACATTATGCATTTTGAGATCAATCTTGCAGAAATCACTAGGCTTCTTGCCCGAACGTTTGAATCTTTCATAGGCATCTTCGCTGTGAATAATAAGCATTTCAATCTCTGGTGCAGTGATAACATTTATCACATTAATCTTATGTTCATATGCTTTGCTTAGCTTGAATTCCTCATGTCTGGAATCCAGAATTCTGATTACTGAAATTGGCGAGTCAAATCCTTTCCTTAAGTATTGTTGTTCAAAACGTTTTGCATTTCGACAGCGTATTACTTTTTCATCTAACATTTCTTCTCTAGAAAAAATCAATAAATTGTTATCGAGCAACACATCGATGATTGCGGTTTCTGCGGAGCCTTCACATATGCATGCTTTGTATTTTGCAAACTTCAGCAATTTAGCCTCCTTGGTTAATCAAAGTCGAAAGGCTTCTCTTTAAATGAATATAAGACTCATATAAAGGAGATGTGCCTTCAAGGAATCCACTTTGATAAGCCTCGCTCTTTTTGATGTCGTTTCTTTTGAGTATATTGCATAGATTTTCTATAGTAATTCCATTTCTATTTCTAACAATATTTATGGTGTCATTGCGATTGTATTCATCCAATAGTTCTGGATAATGGGTAGTGAACATAAGAATGCCTCCATTCTTATTCAAGCGGGTATCCATAAAGAACCTGATTAGAGTCATGACAATTTCCTTGTTGAAGTGGTTTTCGATTTCATCTATCAGAAGATATCCACCAGATTGGAGTGTGTCTCTGACCATTGAAAAAGTAATTACTCCTTTGATAGTGCCTGAGGATAGATAGTTTTCCAGTTCCTGCGCATTATTTAGAATTATTTCTTTTTCGTTGTAGAATTTTAGGTGTATTAGTTGTTTTGTATCCTTTCTTTCAAATTGAAGCTTTTCAATAGTTGGATCAAGAAATGTAATTATATCTACTGGAATATCTTCAGTAAATGGAAGCACATTAATGTTTGTATAAGATAATAAACTGCATATATTGAGCTTGTCCTTTGTTTTTTTGTTAAGGGCTATGATAAAGCTAATATCATCAGCTAAGAACAAGTTATTTGAATTGCGTACTGCAATAGGAGCAATGTCTTCAAAGTTAGTAAGATTCTTCTTGCTTTTTATAGATTGAAAAGGTTTTTCCCATAGTGTTTCATCGACAATATAATATGAACAATCTCCATTCTTTGTTTTCCTTGATGCGATTTCTGTTTCAAGGCGACAAACTTTATTGTCTTTGTTGATGAAATAGATATCGAAAACAGCCTTGTCAGTTGTGCCTAGAATAGTTCTTGCGTCAACATGATTAATCGGTTCGTTGTTTAGAATATTGAGTGCTAATTGAATTGTCTTTAGAACTGTAGTTTTTCCTGATGCGTTTATGCCGATGAAGGCATTTGTTGTGTTTAGATACGTATTTTGACTTAATTGAATGAGAGATTCCTTGTCTACTTCATTGACACGTTGTTGTGCATAGAAAACAAGATCAAGTTCTTGTTTGAATAAGGGGAGTCCTTTTGCAATAATGCGAAGTACTTTCATTTTTAACTCCTTATTTAAAAACGGATTATACGGTTTTGTATGTAAGATAAATATAGTATATACTATATTCTTAATAATTAAAATCGTGTTATTTGATTTTAATTTACATTCTTAATAAGGTGTCAAGCATTTCGATACTCTTTCGTCTAGAGAACATCCTCTCAAGAGAATGGGCAGATATATGAGTTCTCATGTCGTGTTCTACGCTTTCATCTCTTTTATTGAGTTCTTTCCATTCTTTTTGATTCATGCCTGTGTACTTGATAAATGCTCTCGATAGATACCTAGGATCGGAGAATCCTGATTCATATGCGGCTTCTGCTAGGTTCATATTGCCTGTTGCTATGAGTTTCTTTGCATAGTTGAACCGCAAGAAGTTCACATAGTCCTGGAATGGTTCTGATAGCACTTTTTTAGCAAAGTGTGATAGATAACTTAGAGTAAGACCCTCATCTCGTGCAAAATCAGAGAGGTTTATCTTATGTGTGTATCCACTGTCAATGAATGAAAGAAGTCGCGATATTCTTTGTATGTTGTTGATCTCCTCTTCTTTCTCTTTTGCAGATAGCAGGGTATATGGAGTGTTATTAATAATAAGGTATACAAGATGAGAAAGGAGTGAGAAGATCTCAAGATTCATACTCCCATCTAGATCTTGGTAAGAGCGAGCTAGCTTTAGAAGAGTTCTTTCTGTTTCAGGCTCGATTATATTGCTCATTTTAAAGCGCATATTCATCAGCGTTGGATAGATATCCTTGAATAGAGTATGAGAGAACTGTATGCATATGAATGTGGATGCATCTTTCTCTTTTTCTAGCATATGAACTTGATTTGGATTGATGATGAATGCATCCCTGTCGTTGATCACATACTCATCTCCAGGAAAGCGTACTATAAGTGGGTTTCTAACAACATATATGATTTCGAACTCAGAGTGCATATGGCTCGTTCTATATTCGAGCTCGTTGATAAAGACTTTAAAGTGACTGATTCGATCAGAGCGCACTATTTCAAATTCATTTGCCATACCTAATGATAGCATTCAATAGCAAATATATACATGTTTTTGATGCTTATTTAGCTTTTTTATGCAATCTAAGAGCATATTAATACTAGAGATTTGGTTTCTTTGCTAAAATTCTAGGCAATGTGTTTTTATTGCTATTACGACAAAAAATAAAAAAATGACCATATTTCAAAAGAAAAACCGATATCGCAAACATCGGTTCGGGCCGAAAATCGAAAGTACAAAAGGAGAAAAACATGAAGAAGTTTTTGGCAGTATTATCCATCCTGCTATGTTTTGTGAGCTTGAATGTATTCGCAAACGGAAGTAAGGAGACTACAGTAAATGAGCCAGTACCTCTTAAGTTTGCTATCAAGGCATCAGAGGCTGGTAGAGAGGTATATAAGAACCTTGTAAATCTTGCAAAGGAAAATGGCATCGATGTTGAGATCGTCTCTATACCAGACCCAGTTGCAGGACAGGCTAACAAGTTCCTCGTATCTTTAATGGGTGGTGAGACATTCGATATGTATCTTGATGCATATGCAAACATGAGCCCATTCTATGAAGCTGGTGTTGTAATGAATCTTGAGGATTTGATCGCAAAGACAGGATATGATGTCAGAGGCACTTTCGGTGAATATCCAGCAGAATTCGATGGCGAGATCTATGGTCTTCCAGCATTCGTAGATACTGCAGTTACTCTATATAACAAGGATCTCTTTGACAGAGCCGGAATCCCTTACCCAACAGCAGAAGATTGGACATGGGAAAAGTACATTGAGATCGCATCAAAGATCTCTGAGCTTGGTGAAGGAATCTATGGTGGATACAATCCTCTTTGGGTTCATTATAACTATATGTATGCATTACAAAAGGGTGCAGAGCACTTCAAGGCAGATGGATCAGCAAACTATGATGACCCAAGATTCAAGGAAGCAGTTAAGTTCTACTATGATCTTGGAAACAAATATCATGCACATCCTGAGTATTTAGTACAGAAGTCAAAGCAGATGCCTCTTGAGTACTTCACAAGTGGTAACGTCGGAATGACAGTATGCGGCGGCTGGACAACAGTATGGCTAATGGATCATGAGAAGTATCCTAGAGACTGGAAGGCAGGTATCCTCCCAATGCCACATCCAGAGGGCGAAGCTCCATCAACAAGCGTAGTTATTTCCAACTTCTGGATTCCAACTACATCAAAGCAGCCAGAGCTAGCATTCAAGTGTATCCAGCTATTTGCAGAGAACATGTATCTCTTGGGCGGCGGTAAGGTTCCAGCAAGAATCGACCTTCCACAGAGCGAAATCGACAGATACATCTCAGAAGACCTCATTGGTGTTCTAAGTGCTGATGGAATCACTGTAGAAGACATTGCAGCAGCATGGTTCGATCCTGAGGTTAGACCATTCCCAGAGAAGGCTACAGGACCTGCGGCAGGAGATATTACAAAGATCTTCAACGCAGAGTGCGGTCTCTATGGAATTGGAGAGCAGGATTTAGACACAACAATGAAGAACATCCAGGAAAAGGTTAACAAGGCCATCTTGGATTCGAAGAAGTGATTTAGCCTTACGGCACCTCGATCCCAGTTCTTCCGACTGGGATCATCTTTTTAAGGGAGAATGTACTGATGACCCGATTCAAGAAAAGAGACACAAGAACAGCATGGCTCTTTATAACACCATACCTTATTGGATATCTCATGTTCCATTTTGCACCGATATTCCTCTCATTTTTGATGAGTCTTACGAATATCAGGTATATAAGCAGACTCGACAATATGAAGATTGTTGGTATTGCGAACTATATTGAGATGTTCAAGGATCCAGAATTTATCAACGCACTTTCCAATAGCATCAAGTTCACCATAATGTATGTACCATTGGTAATGGTATTTGGACTATTGATGGCAGTATTGATCAACAAGCCTCTATATGCAAGAAATCCAATTAGAGGAATGCTATTCATGCCATATGTATCAAACATGGTTGCTATTGCAGTTGTTTGGTCAATCCTACTGGACCCTGTAAGTGGTGTGATCAATATGTTCTTGAGAAGCATTGGTATACATAATCCTCCAATGTGGCTCATGGGAACAAAAACCGCTCTTGTCAGTGTTGTAATTATTGCAGTTTGGCAAGGCGTAGGACTGAATTTCATCACATATCTTGCCGCCCTTCAGAATGTTCCTACAGAGCAGAAAGAGGCTGCAAGAATCGATGGCGCAAATAGCTGGCAGACATTCTGGAGTGTTACAATTCCAAGCATTGCTCCTGCAACATTTTTGCTTTTGATCACAAGTGTCATCAATTCATTGAAGAACTTTACAGTAGTTCAGGTTCTAACAGAAGGTGGTCCTGGAACTTCTACTACAATCTTGCCATTGAATATTGTGCATACAGCATTTAGCTCATACAGAATGGGATATGCCTCTGCGCAGACAATCGTAATGTTCCTGATCGTAATGGGAATCACAATCATACAGTGGACAGGAAAGAAGAGATTTGAGGACTAAGGAGAAGAGACATGATAGAGAAAAACACAAAACTTAAGAAAATAATTCTCACTGTGATCATGGTTGCATTCGGATTGTTGAATATATTTCCATTCATATTCATGATCTCTTCATCATTCAAACCCTTGAACCAGATATTCACATATCCGATTCGAATCATTCCAGAGACATTCATTACCAGTAACTATAAGGCACTCTTTTCAGATCAATATATGTTTGTGCGCTGGTATGCCAATACAATCGTAGCTGTAGTATCGATCATTGTTCTAAAGCTATTTATCGTATCTCTAACCGCATATGTATTTGCAAAGATAGAGTTCAGAGGAAAAGAGGTACTGTTTTTGTTCCTTCTTTCATCTATGATGATTCCACCAGATGCAGTAATCGTTCCTAAGTATGTAATATTCAAGTTCCTTGGAATTACAGACACTCTTTGGGCTTTGATCCTTCCTGCAATGTTTGACGTATTCTTTGTGTTTCTACTTAGACAGTTCTTCCAGAGCGTTCCAAACTCTCTCTCGGAGGCTGCTATCATAGATGGATGTGGACATTTTAGGATATATTCACAGGTAATCATGCCCCTAAGTGGTCCTAGTGTAATGACAATGATTCTATTCACATTCATTTGGGCATGGAATGACTATATGAATCCATATATCTTCATCACAAGCCCTGAAAAGACAACTATCAGTGTTGGTCTAAAGATGTTCCAGATAGATAACTCTGTTGATTATGGACTTGTAATGGCAGCTGCAACCTTGGTACTTATTCCAATTATCATACTATTCTTGGCAGCTCAGAAACATTTCATTCAAGGCATTGCAACAACAGGTATGAAGGACTGATCCATGAAGTATATTTTACGTTGTGTCATACATGAAACCTCTTGGCATCGTCAGCTTGAGGATATTGTTTCCCTTGCAAAGAGAACTGGGATTTCTTCTGTCCTGTTGATGGAAGAGAGCCACCAGATCGTGATGAGCGCATATACTCTTGAGCGCCATAGACGAATGTCTGAGATCTATAGAGAGATTGCAAAAAGGCTAAAAGAGGAGGGCATTGGCTATTCTATCAATATAGCAACCCTTGTTGGGCACTGCGATTCTCCTCTTGATGAGGATGAGCTTATAGATGCAGTGCATTGGACTGGAGAGACTCTTATTCCAAATGATAGTACCTATTGCATAATGGACACATCATGGGTGAAATATGCATCCGAAGTTATTCGAATATATGCATCCACCCATCCAGATACAATCATGATTGATGATGATTTCAGATCTCTCAATCATAGCTCTTATCTTGGATGTTTCTGTTCATTGCATGTAAAAGCAGTATCTGAAAAGATAGGCAGAGAAATCTCTGCAAAAGAGTTAAGAGACGCTGTAAAAAGTGGTGACAAATACTCTTTGGCTATCAGAAAAGCTTGGATGGAAGTGAATGCAGATGCTCAAATTAAGGCACTCAAGGCATTCAGGAAAGCCGCTGATGAAATAGATCCCGAAATCAGATTAGGGCTAATGAATAGCGGTGAGCCAGACCACTCCTTACAGGGTAGGGATATGGTTATGATGATGGATGCTCTAGAGGGAAAGAGAAAGCCCGCATCCCGCCCTCTAGGGGGAGCGTACGAAGATACTGTACATGAAGGAGTTGTAAGTATTCATCAAGGCATGGCTCTATCGATGGAGACTATCTCAGATGTTGGTGCTTATATAATAAGTGAGGTTGAGAATTGGCCTCATACTCTATATACAAAGAGCATTAAGTCCACATCCATTCAGATGAAGATGCACACCCTTGCAGGTGCGGATGCACTTAGTCTGAATATTTATGACTATCTTGCGTCTCCTTATTCACAGGAACCACGCTTTGAGAATCTATTGATCGATATCAAGAGCGAGCTTGATAGAATCGAGGCGCTAAGGAAAGGCAAGACTCTTAGAGGCATTTCTATTCCTTGGAAGAAAGATACAGCTCTTTTTACACCTTGCTTTGCAAAGGACCGTGTTGTTCCAGATAGGCTTTTTGATTCTGTGTTGCCTCTTCTAGGTATTCCTACTTCATTCTCGGGAGAAGATGTTCGCCTTATCTATGGCGATACGCTGGAAGCAATGGGAGAAGCGGAAATCAGGAAAGTACTCTCGGGAAAGAGTATTCTAACCTCTGAGGCAATAAGATATCTAATTGATCATGGATACAGCGATGAGCTGGGAATCAAGTGTCTTGGAAAGGTAAATTGTCCAGGTGCGATGAGATTTCTGGATAACAGATACACAGGTGAATTTGCAGGCAATCTAATTGCTAATAACTGGATGCGGTTTTGCTATCAAGAGAGAGATATTCCTCTCTATGAAGCTCTCGAGAACGCTGAAGTTATATCAGAGATGACAGATCAGGATGAAACGAGAATAGGGGATGCGATTATAATCTACAAGAACTTGCTTGGTGGCACTATGGTTCTTCTCCCAATCCCTGTATCGTCTTGGACATACTCTACAAGAAGTATTGCAAATGTAATTAGAAATATTGCTTTGAGTCTGTCAAAGGACTCTGATGAACCATTTGCAGTTGTTGATGGCATAAATGTTGCACCATTTATCTACTCTGACGATGAAGGCAATGGAATCATTGCTTTAGTTAACACAGGGCTTGATGATGAGAGAGTTACTATAAGAGGAATCGATATTCTTGAAAACAGTGTTGAAGTACCAGCTCTTGATATGAAGATTCTTGAATTCAGAAAAGGAATTAAAGCATGAGAAAACCAAATCTTTTATATGTTTTTGCAGACCAATGGAGAACGCAAAGCATTGGTATTCATGACGAATCTGTAAAGACACCACGAATGGATGAATTTGCTCACGATGCTGTTGATATCAAAGAGTGCGTATCAACGCATCCATTATGCTCTCCATATAGAGCGTGTTTGTTTACTGGCCAATATCCTACAGAGCATGGAGTATATGGAAACTGCATGACAGGCTATCCAATAGCTCTGTCTGAAGAGAAAAACATGTTGGATATCTTTGCCGACGATGGCTATAGGACAGGATATATCGGAAAGTGGCATTTGGATGAACCTGATTTGAACCACTCGGATGCCCCTGTATCGGGTGCTCGGAATTGGGATGCCTTCACTCCTCCTGGACCAAAGCGCCATGGCATTGAGTATTGGCATGCATATAATGCAGATAATGACCATTTGCATCCTCATTATTGGGAAGATACTCCTGAAAAGATCAATGTTGATCAATGGTCTCCTGAATATGAGACAAATCTTGCCCTTGATTTCATTACAAGATGTGGAGATGATCCTTTTGCATTGTTCTTGTCTTGGAATCCTCCCCATTCACCATACTCAAAGGTTCCAAAGGAGCTGTTGGATCTATATCCAGAGGATAGCATCGAGCTGCGTGGTAACTACGAAGGAGAAGGTGTTGTAAACCACACTGGTGAGCCAGATTGTTTCTCATCTGATGAGATGATGCTCAATACAAGAGAATACCTAGCTGCAATTAGTGGTCTGGATAGAGAGTTTGGGCGTTTGATAGATTATCTGAAGGAAAGAAATCTCTATGATGATACCTTGATAATCCTTACATCCGATCATGGGGATATGATGGGATCGCATCGCTTGATAGGAAAACATGTTTGGTATGACGAATCAATTGGCGTGCCATTCTTGATGAGATATGGAGATAGGTTTGGACATGGCAGTCGCTCTATGCAATTCTCGACATTGAATATCATGCCTACGGTTCTTTCTGCTATGAATCTTCCTGTTCCTTCTAAATATCGTGACAATGATAGATATCTTGAGATAAAGGAAGATAGGATTCCCGAGAATGATGCATCTTACATATATTGTCAGGTTAGTAGGGATGTTTTTATTGAAGCGTGGAAAGAGGTTGGAATAAGTCCTCTTGAGTCTGGATGGAGATGTGTTAAGACAGGAGAATGGAAACTAGTTGTCTTCAGGGGATATCTTCCTTCCGATAAGCCAGAGATATTGCTATATGATAGAACAAACGATCCTTTGGAGATGTCTCCGATTGTTCTTTCAGATGGACTCGGAGAGAACAAGATTGCACAAGATTTATGCACCATGCTTCTTGAGAATTTAGATAAGCATGATCCTGGGTTTGCATCTTGGCTAAGGAATTATATAAAAGTTTGATGCGCTTTGGGACGGTTAGCAGCCGTCCCTGTTTATTATAAGAGGTAGGCTTAGTGATATCACAGTTCCTTCTGGTCCTGTTGATATTATCACTAGTCCTGCCTCCTTTCCATAGTAGAGTCTAAGGCGTTGATTTACATTGACCATACCAACACCTTCGCCTTTCTTGAAATTATATTCTGCTTTTCCATGGTCATAGCCATCTGCTTTTCTTATTAGTTTTGCCTTTGTGCGCTCAAGGGTTTCTGCATCCATTCCTGTTCCAGTATCGCTGATTGTGATCTCAAGTGCATCATCGATGTTTTCTAGCGATATCGTAACTGCAAAGTCTTTCATTGTGGATTTGAATCCATGCTTTAAGGAGTTCTCGATTATAGGTTGTATGATTAGCTTTGGAACAGTGATTTCGTCGATATTCTCTCCGGTGTTGTCCAGCACAGATAGAATGATTTTTCCATCATATCTATAGTTTTGCAGTGTGATATATGCCTCTGCATATCTAATTTCGTTTCCAAGACTTGTCATTGCATTTCCGCCATTAAGTGCTAGACTGAATAGTTCTCCCAATCCCGATGCCATCTCTGCAATTTCCGGGACATCTGCCATATAAGCCTTCCACACGATGGAATCTAGGGTGTTTGCCAAGAAGTGTGGATTGATCTGCGTGACAAGCGCATCGAATTCTGCAAGCTGTGTCTGACGCCTTAGCTCATATTCATTCCATATCATGTGGTCCATGTCGCTACATAGAACATTGTATGCGCGTGTTAGTTCTCTTACATCCGAAGGTCCTCTTTCTTCAAGCTGTACGGTAAAATCTCTGGTCTTTATCACATCATGCATACTCTTCTTGAGGTTTTCAAAGGGTTCATTGATGTGTCTTGAGGTTCTTAATACTGCAAATATAGCAGCGCCAATTATCAAAATTGATAGAAGCATGTATATTGCAAGTTCCCTGTTTATTGGACCATATATTGCATCCAAGTCTGATATGGATATATAGGTCCAATCTGTTTCGCTATCAGTTAAGCTTACATTTACAGTGTCGTTCTTTCTATCTATATAGTGATTGTCACCGTTTAAGGAACCACTGGATTTCCAATAAGCTATCTCGTCGTGCCAAAGACCATTTCTTCCAGCTCTGTTTGTGCAAGTTATTACATTTCCTTCTGGACTTACGATAAGAATAAAGCCATTTTCTGTCAGCGAGTTATCTGAAATGAGATTTGCAAGTGTGCTTTCGGGAATTGCTACTACAACCTTTCCTTCATAGCTATAAGGAGTAAGGGCTATTATGTTTTGAACATATGGAATCATCCATGTCTCATCCTGGTTTTCTGTAAGGATCTTGCTGCTCATTGGTTCCAGAAATCTTCCATAATAGGCTTCTCGTGGCATAACAGCATCTTCGTGCATGAACGTATCAATGTCATTGTTGTTGATTGTCATTGGACTGGAGAGGTTATATATTCTTCCTTCCTTGTTTTCCAGGATAATGTGTTGTTCCGTCTCCGCTGTTGTTGTGGAGTTGTCCAGAAGCTTTTCATTTAAGAGGTAGGTCATTACCAAGCTATCACGTAGGCCCTGGCCTCTTTTTTCATTCAGTAGATCAATGAATTCATCGTACTTGCTAATAAGATAGATAGGGGCTTTGATCTCTGATTCAATGTAGTTATCAATAGTGGATGATGCAATTGCTAGAGAGTCTTTGATTGTTGCAATGCTCCTTTTCTCCAAAAGCGTCTTATGGTTAGATAAAAGCATTGTTGCAATTGCAGTTGATGTTATGATTAGCGATATCGTGATGATCAGAACCATTGCAGTTCTGAGTTTCACTGGCTTAAAGCGTCCATTCAGGAATTTGCGTAGTGCCATTAGTGAGTCCTCCTGTATTCAGCAGGTGATACTCCTTCGTGCTTTCGAAATAGCTTGCAGAAATAGGACGCATCTATATATCCAATGCTTCTAGCAATCTCATAGATCTTCATATCCGTTCCAGACAGTTCTTCGCGAGCTTTCTTCATCCTCAAGTCGGTTATTCTTTCTAGGATATTCTGGTCTCTCTCTGTTTTGTAGAGATTCGATATATATGCCTCACTTTTGCCAGTGTGTTCTGCAATGTATGTAAGAGACATTGCGTTTTGCATATATCCTTCTTCTATTATGCGATCGATCTCACGAGCTAGGCTCAATCTGCCTCCAGATCCTCCTTGTGTTATAGCCATGGAAGCTGAAAGTAACATATCCATCAATATCTCTGTCTTTGCATCCAGACTGTGCTCTGCGTCAAACTTTCTCTTGAATTCCTGGTAGCGAGGGATTTCTGCATGAATCTTCCAAGCACTACGTGATACTCCATAGTATATGCGACTCATCAAGCAAGATAGGTATCCATATGGAACAGGGTTATCCTTTAGAGCATCTATAAGCTTGTTGACAGAACGTTCTATCTCTCCCTTTTCTCCATTCTCAACTGCACTGACAATTCCTGAAACATCATATTCATATATGTTCTCTGGGTGTGCCCAACTTGCAGCAATATCATCATAGTTGATAACTTCAGGGCGCTCTGTAGAAAATAGATATTCGTTTGTAGCAATCACTGCCTCATTTAGGCATCTTCCTATTGATTCACCTCCCTCTCCTGCAGAACTAACTGCAATCGCAAACTCTATATTTGTTATATTCTTTAGTTTTTCTGCTATAGCTAATAGCTCGTCTTTCTGCATGTTAATCTCTGTTCCTGGACAGAAAGAAATAATGGTTCCATCGACAGCAATAAATGGTTTTTTGTAATAATCTTCAAGCTTTTCTATGCTTTCGGCATAGCTTTCGATGCTTCTCTCAGGAGAGAATGCCGCTATTCTATATGGGCCTTGAGGTATCAAGAGTCCTAGTTTATTTAGAGATTCTGCTATATTCATTGGCGTCATGCCGGACGCGAGCTCTGACAAAAGACGTGTGCGTGCAAGTGGAATAGAGCTATCAAGACGATCTTGCATTGAAGAAAGTAGAGCTTCCTTTGCTTTCTCTTCATCAAGGATGGTCTTGAGTTTATGAAATACATCTTTGATAGTCTCTATCCTAGTAGGTTTCAAAAGGTAATCGAATATTTTGCACTGGAGTGCTTTCTTGTAGTATTCAAGTTCGCTATATCCACTGACTAAGATGACCTTGATCTCGGGATGTTTGTCATATAGCCATTCAATCAATTCCATTCCGTCCATGTTTTCCATGCGAATGTCTGTAAGCACAACTGTTGGGTGTAGCTTTTCAACAAGACGAACAGCCTCCAGGCCATTGGAAGCTTCTGCTGCAATTGAAAATCCTATGGAGTTCCAATCTATGCACTTTATCATGCCTTTTCTGATAGTTGTTTCGTCATCTACTATGATAATTGGATACATACCTGAATTATTTTCTGTCATTCTTTTATTTTCACATTTATCTGATGAAATATCCATAATATTCAAAATTCACAAATGAGATTGTATTGAAGCGGGGCTGATGATTGTCAAACATAGCTTGGTTGGTATGAAAAAGCAAATTAATACATGTATTGGCCCAAAATTATGCATGTTATTGGCTCAATTAGAGCATAAAATTACATATGTAAGGAGGAGAAATTACCATGAAGCTATTCATTGGTGCAGACTTGGGTACTAGTGGCCTGAAGATGCTTTTGATTGATGAGGAAGGAAAGATTCTTCGTGTTGTCACAGAATCCTACGAATTGATACTACCTCGTCCTCTCTGGAGCGAAGAGCGTCCAGATGATTGGATGGATGCTTTCTATACAGGTTTTGAAAAGCTTCTTGCTGGATATGATAGAAAAGACGTATGTGCTATCGGTACCGGTGGTCAGATGCATGGACTTGTTGTTCTTGACTCAGATGACTTCGTCATTCGTAATGCTATCCTTTGGAATGATGGAAGGTGTGAAGAGGAAGTTGAATACCTAAATAAGACCATCGGAAAAGATAAGCTCATAAAATATACTGGAAATATTGCATTTGCAGGTTTTACTGCTCCAAAGCTTCTTTGGATGAGGAATCATGAAAGGAAAGACTTTGATAGAATATCTAAGATCATGCTTCCTAAGGACTATCTTACATATCGACTGACGGGCATTCATGCAACGGACTATTCCGATGCATCAGGAATGTTGCTGTTGGATGTTGAGCATAAGATTTGGTCTAAGGAGATGCTTGAACTGTGCTTTATAAGAGAAGAGCAGATGCCAAAGCTTTATGAAAGCTATGAATCTGTTGGTTTTGTTAAAAAAGACATTGCTCGTAAGCTTGGCTTATCTGAAAGCGTTGTCGTTGCTTCCGGCGCTGGAGACAATGCAGCTGCTGCTATTGGTACAGGCACTGTCGGAGATGGAAAGTGCAACATCAGCCTTGGCACAAGTGGAACGGTGTTTCTTTCTTCAGATAACTTCCATCAAGATGACAAAGTATCTCTTCATAGCTTTTGTGATGCAGCAGGGCATTATCATTTGATGGGATGCATGCTTGCAGCAGCATCTGCAGGAAAGTGGTTCCAGGAAGAAATCCTTGATAGCAAGGACTATAAGAGAGAAGAAGGCGCTATCAATAGCGATATGCTAGGACGCAACAATACATTCTTCCTTCCATATCTTATGGGAGAAAGAAGCCCTATAAATGATACCAATGCACGTGGCACATTCATTGGAATGAGTATGGATACAACTCGCGCTGATATGCTTCAAGCTGTCTTTGAAGGTGTTGCTTTCGCTCTTCGTGATAGTATCGAAGTTGCTAGAAGCTTCGGAATAAGGATTCCTAGAAGCACTATCTGTGGTGGAGGCTCAAAGTCAAAACTTTGGGTAAAGATGATAGCATCAATAATGAATTTTCCAATAGATATGCCTCTTATTGAGGAAGGACCTGGATTTGGAGGCGCTCTTCTTGCAATGGTTGCATATGGACATAAAGCCACTGTTGAAGATGCTGTTCAATCTTTCTGTGGAATCAAAAGTACAGTCGATCCGGATCCAGAGTTAGTAGAACTATATGAAGAAAGATATCAGAAATATAGAAAGATATATCCAGCGGTGAAGGAACTTTTCAAGCAGTTGAACTAAAAGGAGTGACGAACATGAAAATACATGAAATTACAGATCCTCTATTCAAGGATTATGGAAAGGTTATTGAAGGCGTTGATAATAGAGAACTCATTAGCGCTATGGAAAAGATTCCATATGAAGAAGGAGTTTCATACATTCCTGCAATAGAATCGTTGGAATCGTGTGCAATCTTTGATGAACTAGGGACAAGGGTGTTTGGTGGAATGCCTGTTCAACTTGGCATGTGTTGGGGACACAATACCAAACTCAATTGCCTTGAATACCATAGAGACAGTGAGATCAATATTGGATCGCATGACTTTGTAATTCTTGTTGCAAAGGAAGCTGAGATCGAGAATGGAAAGCTCGATAGTTCAAAAGTCGTTGCATTCCATGTTCCTGGAGGCGTTGCGGTAGAGGTATTTGCATCAACTCTTCACTATGCGCCATGTGAGTTTGAAAAGGGCAAAGGCTTCAGAGTTGCAATAGTCCTTCCTAGAGGTACAAACACAGCAAAGCCAGAGTTTGAGGCAAAGTGCTATGAAGACACACTTCTTACAGCAAGAAACAAGTGGCTTCTTGCTCACGAGGAGAGTGCGGAAGCAAAGAGTGGCGCTGTTGTTGCTATCACAGGTTGTAATATAGACATTGCTGATTTTATTAAATAAATAAGGAGAAAATACAAAATGATTTCAAATATTCCAAACGTTAAACTCGGTGTTATCGCAGTATCTAGAGGATGCTTTCCTTCTTCTCTTGCTGAGAGTAGAAGAGCATCTCTTGTTAAATCATACAATGGCGAGATCTATGAGTCAAAGGTAACAGTGGTTACTGAGCTTGATGCAGCAAAGGCTGTAGAAGATGTAAAGAGAGCTGGTGTTGATGCTCTTATTGTATACCTTGGAAACTTTGGTCCAGAGACACCTGAGACAATGATCTCTGATATGTTCGATGGTCCAATCATGTATATAGCAGCTGCAGAAGATGGCAATCTGCATGATGGAAGAGGAGACGCATATTGTGGTCTCTTGAACTGCTCTTATAACCTAGGACTCAGAGGAAAGAGAGCATATATTCCAGAGAACCCTGTAGGAGATGCTGAGAATCTTGCAGAAGAGATTGCAACATTCAGAAAGATTGCAACTGCAATTGTAGGTATGAAGAACCTGAAGATCATTGCTTTTGGTCCTCGTCCAAATGACTTCTTGGCATGTAATGCTCCAATTAAGGCATTGTATGATCTAGGCGTTGCTGTAGAGGAAAACTCTGAGCTTGATCTACTTGTTGCTTATAACAAGCATGCTGGCGATAAGAGAATCGACAGAAAGATCAAGGAGATGGAAGCAGAGCTTGGAGAGAATAATCCATATGCAGGAATACTTCCTCGCCTTGCTCAATATGAGTTGACGCTTCTTGATTGGGCAGAAGAGCACAAGGGTTGTAGCAAGTACGTTGCATTTGCAAATAAGTGCTGGCCAGCATTCCAGACAGAGTTCAAGTTTGTTCCTTGCTATGTAAACAGCAGACTTGCTTCCCAGGGCATTCCTGTATCTTGCGAAGTAGATATCTATGGTGCACTTTCGGAGTACATTGGAACATGTATTTCCCAATCTGTTGTTACTCTTCTTGATATCAACAACACTGTTCCAAAGGCAATGTATAACAAGAGTATAAAGGGCCAATATGATGCAAGACTCGGAGAGTGCTTCATGGGCTTCCATTGTGGAAACACTGCTTGTTCGTTATTGAAGAATCCTCATATGGGATATCAACTTATCATGAAGAGGGATCTGGAACCAGAGCTCGCTGAACCAGATATCACAAGAGGAACCATCGAAGGCGACATAAAGCCAGGCGAGATCACATTCTTCCGTCTACAAAGCACTGCTGATACTTCCCTTAAAGCGTATGTTGCAGAGGGCGATGTGTTGGATGTTCCTACAGAATCCTTTGGTTCAATTGGTATTTTCAAGATTCCTGAGATGGAGAGATTCTATCGCCATGTGCTGATAGAAAAGAGATTCCCTCACCATGGAGCTGTTGCATTTGGTCACTATGGAAAGGAGATATTCGAAGTGATGAAGTACCTTGGAATCTCTGACATTTCATACAACCAGCCAGCAGGAGAAAAATATCCTAGCGAGAATCCGTTCTAACGGTGAATCATATAGCACGTCTTTCATCTTCCCCGTCTTGAAGGACGTGCATGTTTATTTCCATATGAAATTCCTTCATTAATGTTGTCTATCGCTTTGGAATTGTGAAAAAACTTCTTTTTTGTATCATCGTTTCTTGTCATAATGTTAGTGCATAGTGTTTAACATATTCAATCAGTATGATTTTAATGGGTGGGATTATGGATAGAGTGTTTACAATTCTTCTAGCAGAGGATGAGCCTAGTACAAGAAATGGTATCAATAATATTCTTGCATCGCATTTCTCTGTAAATGTTGCGGTTGTACAAGCTTCCAATGGAGCTGAAGCATTAGCACTTTATAAGAAACATAGACCCAATATGATCATAACTGACATCGTAATGCCTGTTATGACGGGAATAGAATTGATCGCAGAGGTAAGAAAGATTGATGAGAATATTCCTATCATTCTTCTCAGTGGATACAACGACTTTGAATATGCACGCAAAGCCATTAGGTATAGTGTCAAGAACTACTTTCTAAAGCCAATAAAGAAAGATGAGCTTATACATGAAGTAGAGGATGTAATCAGTAAGTGCAGGGAGCAGCGTAACTTTACATCTGCCAACTTTGATCAATTCATGAAATCCACAGAGTCATTATTTGTTAGAAGACTTCTGTTAGGAGAGATCGTTTCAGAAGAAGAGATTGTCAGAACCTTGAATGCATTGAATATCACATTCAATGGAAACACATTCACTGTCTCTATTGTTTATACAGAAGATAGCCCAGATGATTTCCTTTCATCAATAGAAGAGAAGTTCCCTTCCTCTGTGTATTTGATGCAGATGCTTGATAATAGATTGATACTTCTTATAAACGAAGATGAATTACAGTCCAGACACCAGCTAAAGCTCATGATCGATAGCTATAAGCAGAAAGGGAAAACTCTTAGATGCGTACAAGGTAAGACCGTAACAAGTTTGTTGGATATCAACTCATCTTATCAAACAGCGCTACTAGCATCTTCATATTCAATCTATTTCGACTCTTGGGAGTATTTGGACCAAAGCATAATCACAGACTCAAGTCCTGCTGTCGCATCATCAGATATCGATACTGAGAAGTTGAAGACACTTCTTCTATCAGGAAGTGATGAAGAAGTTCTGAATTGGATAGATTTGTTCTTCAATAAGCTATTCTATGTCCCAAATCCACCTCCAAGCTACATAAAGGGAATGAGTATCTTCCTTGTTTCAGATATCCAAAGGCAACTAAGTATTATGGAAAGCATCAAAAAAGAGTATCTTCCTCAGATAGATACCATGCTTCTGAATAACATCAGTTCTATTGGTGATGTGAAAGATTGGACAAAGAAATATCTGTTGTCAATCAAGAATGAATCCATTCCTAATTCCATGATAGCCAACAATCAAATCATTCACCAGACAATGCTATATGTTGAGAAGAACATGGATAAGATGATCTCTGCTTCTGATCTAGCTCAGCAATTCAATATGAACCCAAGCTATTTCTCAACGTATTTCAAGATGAAGACAGATATGACATTCCGTGATTATCTTGCTCAGAAGAAGAATGAATATGCACTCGAGCTTCTTTCGGACCCGGAGTTGTTGATTGATGATATATCAAATATGCTTGGATACTCAGATAGTAGATCTTTTATAAGGGTATTCAAAAACATGAATGGTATTACACCCCATGCATACAGAAAGAAGAGAAAGAAATAATGGGAAAGAGAATAAGTGCATGGTATTCCAATCTTAAGTTCAGTACGAAGATCATTCTTGCAATGAATATCATCTTCTGTTTTCTTGTTCTTACTATTTCATTGATTCTTCTAAAGTCCTCTGCCGATGAATTCAAGGGAGAGTCCAAGATGATAGCTGTAGAGTGGGGTGAAATAGGCGTCAACAGTTTCAATAAGGAACTGGACGTGATAGAAGATGCACTTAATGACTTTGTATCTAAAAGTAGCAATGCAGCATCTTTCAATCAGAAGTTCAAAGGCTTTCTGCAACCAACTGTATTGAATAATAATCTACAGACAATGATGACCAATGTTGAAAGTGCAAGTAAGCTTATATCTGCATTTTATCTTGTTGATTCGGATAATAATATCTACTCAGTGTATGACCACTATTTGATCAAAGGCTATGATATTACGAACTTTGAATATCTCAAGAGTTTGGATAGAGATGCATTTATATATCTTTCATCATCGCCATTCAATGACAAGAAGCCTGTATTTGCATATGTCACGCCATATAATGATTTCAGCATATATTTGGAGAAGTCATTCAGATCAGAGCCAAAACTGTTTGCTGTAATACTGCTTGATGCGAATGCCGTGATGGATATATTGGATATCAATCACTCATCATTCTTTGAAAGTACTACTGATATTCTATTTATGAATGAAAGAATATATTCATCTCCTCGATCATTTACAAATGCTCTTTCGTTCACTCTTTCTACAGATATTGCAGGATTGGATATTGAATACTTCATTGATGAGGATACTTATCCAAGCGTTGGCAATATTTTTATCTCAAGCTTGGTGTTTGGACTCTTTTTTGTATTCTTCTTTGGAAGTGTTCTTGTTTGGATGATATCCAATAGGCTGACAAAGCCTCTTTCAGATATGACAGATGCTGTTGAAAAGATTGCTACCAGAACATATGATTTATCTCTCAAAAGCAAATACAACGATGAAACAGGCCTCTTGATCGATAGCATCAACAATATGTATGAGACGCTGAATCAACAATTTGAGATCATTAAGCAGGAAGAGGCGCAGAAATATAAGTTCAAGTTCCAGATGCTTTCCGAGCAGATCAATCCCCATTTTATTTACAACACTCTTGAAATCATTAACATGGAAGTCTTATCAGGCAATACTCAAACTGCAGGTACGATGATTCAATACTTTGCAAAGTTCTTGCGCTATTCGTTAAATCAAGGTGAGGATTGTATCAATCTTGAGCATGAGATTGACTATGTCAGTACATATATCAAGATCATGAATATCAGACAAAGTGGAACATTGAATTATGAATGCAAGATAGCTGAAAACCTAAAGGATTTCAAATTACCAAAATCCACGCTACTTCCTTTGGTAGAGAATGCAATAAAGCATGGATTCAATAACTCATATAACTGTATTGGTGTCAGTGTTCCCCATATCTATATCTCAGCATCAACGTATGATGATAAGGTTCATATTAAAGTTACAGATAATGGAATAGGTATAGATGTTGAGAAGGCAGAAGCTGCTCTCTATTCTTCTGTTGATAAGATGGGGCACTTTGGACTAGGCAATATCTACTCAAGGCTAAGACTCTATTTTGAGGATGTGGATGTTGAATTCTCATCAATTCCATATTTTGAGAACAATGTTGAGATAATATTGCCATTGAAGATAAAGGCAAGCTTCACCGAAAAGACATCATATATTCGTTGATAGGTTAGACAAGAACTCTCCAATAGCCCTTTTTATTTGATCCAATGCGTTCTATGAAATCTTCCTTTTTTAAGTTTGATATATATTTCTGTATAGTCGTTTTCCCTAGGCCTGTAATTGATGCTAGTTGAGGCTGAGTAATGTTGGGATTGTTTCTTATTTCCATCATGATCCTTTCAGTTTTTGATTTTTGGCTTATATTTTTATCTACCGATTTATCTATCACTTTATCTACCGATTTATCTACCGATTTATCTACCGATTTATCTACCACTTTATCTGGTTTTTTATCGTCCAAAATGGTAAAAGGCAATGTTACTACAATTGAATTTTGTCTGAATTCAAATGCTTTCTTTCCATATACCTCTGTTATAAATTTATGGCGAAAACCCATAGGCTTGCCTATGGGATGAAAGCCATTTTTAACTTGCTTTTAGCATAGTAATGATATATAACACAGCGATTCAAAATTTTATGTGACAAATCAAGATTTACCCCAGACATCTCTTTGAAGTATCAAATGACATGCTGAGTTTCTCAGCAATCTCAAAGTGCTCCTTCTTGGTGTTATTGAGGC
>CAKQTE010000132.1 GCA_934276485.1 uncultured Spirochaetales bacterium
GCCTCAATAACACCAAGAAGGAGCACTTTGAGATTGCTGAGAAACTCAGCATGTCATTTGATACTTCAAAGAGATGTCTGGGGTAAATCTTGATTTGTCACATAAAATTTTGAATCGCTGTGTTATAGACTACCGATTCGTCGGTAGTTTATTTTTTCTTTGTCAGTTGATAGCTTTCAGCGACAAGTTGCATCACTAGATCATCCGAAACGCTATCATCAAGAACAACAGTGATCCAATTTTTGTGGTTCATATGAAAGCCTGGATATATTCCCTTGATACTAGTTAGTCTTTGGCTCTCTGAAGGATCTATCTTCAAGTTAATGGCATTGATCCCTTCTTCATTTTCATCCTTCAATAGGTTCTTCCACTTGATTCTCATTATAAGGGCAAACCACTTTCCACTCTCTTTGTGTCTGAAGACGCCGGATGTGTCAGACCAAGGAAAATCTGGGCAGACGTGATATTCTGAGTATATGCGTTCAGATATCCTGTTAGCCTGCTTTGAAGAGAACAAAAGCGTGTTACAACAGTTGGATGCAATATCTTTCAATAGCTCCTCATAGCAACTTCTGACAGAGCTAACAAATGGACTCTTTTGAGAGTCAAAACGAAAGACTTTGTACTCTTCGTCGTTCATCTTATCAATAACAGATGATGATACACTTCCATCATGATTTATGCGTATGGCAACATGAAACTCATCGTCCATGATATCTCTCTCATAGATGTAGCTATCACAATCCTTGATAAACCCATACTCAAGCAAACGCTTGAAATCGAATACGCATCTATCGAAAATCCTTTCCTCTATCGTCATCCAACGCCCTCTCGTCTACTCTACAAGTTCAAGCTTCGTTTGGCAACATTGCATTGTATTATGATACTTTTATGTTTTTGTCTAACAAAATAGAGCGCAACTGTGTGTTTTCACTCTTGTTGGTGTTATACTTTTATCTAGGAGTATCAATGAGTAAGTCTACAACAAAAATAGCAATTGCATATGCATTAAAGGAACTATTGGAAGAAGAGAATTTCAATAAGATATCTGTTGGCGATATTGCAACGCGTGCAGGAATCAACAGACAGACATTCTACTATCACTTTAGGGATGTTTATGACCTTACGGAATGGATTTTCCTTGAAGCTGCAGACAAAGTCATCAAAGACAATAAAACTCATGACACATGGCAGAAAGGATACCTTGATGTATTCTTGACAGTCCAGAAAGAAAAGAACTTTGTCATGAATATCTATCGCTATGCACCAAAGGATCTGATCTATCGCTATTTGTACTCTGTCACATATGACCTTTTGTATGGTGTTGTAGAAGAGCTTGTTAAGACAGAAAAAGTATCTGTAAGAGAAGAAGACAAGGCATTCATTGCAAACTTCTTCAAATACTCCTTTGTAGGTATTGTCCTTGAATGGATGGATAACGATATGCAAACAGATCCAAAGCTTATCGTAAAAAGAGTCGATAGCCTGATTATGGGAACAATGGAACAATCGCTAAGAAATGCCAACTACTCTCATAGATAAGACAAATTTACTTTTTTGTCGTATTTTACAGCAAAGATTTCACTCTTGTCTTTTCATATGACAAACGCTTTTTTTTGATAATTTTTTTCTTCTTTTTTTTGCATTATGTTTTGTTCATCTTGATAACAAGGAGAACAAAAAACATGTATTACTCAGCAGGAAATTATGAAGCATATGCTCGCCCTGAAAAGCCAGAGGGAGCAGATCGCAAATCAGCTTATGTCATCGGCACAGGACTCGCTGGCCTCAGTGCAGCATTCTATCTAGTAAGAGATGGTCAAGTAAAAGGCGACCACATCCATCTATTAGAGAAGCTCGAACTTGCAGGTGGTAGCTGCGATGGTAGAAAGGATGTTACAAAAGGCTTCTACATGCGTGGCGGAAGAGAGATGGACAATCACTTCGAGTGCATGTGGGATATGTTCAGATCTGTCCCATCCATTGAAACACCAAATGTTACTGTTCTAGATGAATATTATTGGCTAAACAAGAAAGATCCTAACTACTCTCTTTGCAGAGCTAGTATCAACCGTGGTCAGGATGCTCACACAGACAAGATGTTCAAGCTAGATAAAGATTCAGCTCTTGCTCTATCAAAGCTATTCATGACACCAGAGAAAGATCTTGAGGACAAGAAGATCTCGGATGTACTTCCAGAGTCCTTCTGGTCAACAAACTTCTGGCTATATTGGCAGACAATGTTTGCATTCCAGAGATGGTCATCAGCGCTAGAGATGAAGAGATATCTTTGCAGATATTGCCATCATATCGATGGACTTCCAGATTTCACAGCTCTTCGCTTTACAAAGTACAACCAGTATGAAAGCATGATCCTTCCACTTGTAAAGTACCTTGAATCCCATGGTGTAACAATCGAGTTCGGAATGGATGTAAAGAACGTTGTCATCGAAGATGATAAGAATGGAAAGAAGCACGCAAGAAAGATCGAGTACATCAAGGATGGTGATGTACAGTCTATCGACTTAACAGATGATGATTTGGTATTCATCACAAATGGCTGCTGCACAGACACATCTTGCTACGGCGACCAGAACCATGCACCAGATTTGTCAGGAATCAAGAATGGATGCGGAGAGTCATGGGATCTTTGGAAGAACATTGCAAAGCAGGCTAAGAATGGCGAGTATGGAAAGCCAGAAGTATTCTGTTCTGATGTAGAGGCTACAAACTGGATGAGTGCAACTGTTGCAACAAGCGATGAAGAGATTATCCAGAAGATCATTGGTGTTTGCAAAAGAGACCCAAGAGAGGGAAAGGTTACAACTGGCGGTATTGTTACAGTTAAGGACAGCACTCAGAACTGGTACCTATCATGGACTATCAACCGTCAGCCACAGTTCAAGTCTCAGGACAAGAACATGGTTCTCGTTTGGCTATATTCACTGAATACAAACAAGGAAGGAAACTTTGTCAAAAAGCCAATGAGAAAGTGTACAGGCGTAGAAGTATGTGAAGAGTGGCTATATCACATTGGTGTTGATGAGGATAAGATTCATGATTGGGCAGAAAACAGATGTAATACTACAACATGCTATATGCCTTACATCAATGCATTCTTCCAGCCAAGAAAGCATTCAGATAGACCTCTTGTTGTACCAGAAGGATCTGTAAACTTTGCATTTGTTGGCCAGTTTGCAGAGACTCCAAGAGACACTATCTTCACAACAGAGTACTCTATCAGAACAGGCATGGAAGCAGTTTACACTCTTCTGAATGTAGATCGTGGAGTACCTGAAGTCTGGGGTAGCCAATACGACGTAAGAGAGCTATTGAAGGCTTGCTACTATGGATTGGACAAGAAGAGCTTGGACGAGATTCCACTTAATCTCAAGGAGAAGTTGATCCTTAAGGAAGTCAAGAAGCATGTTGCTGGAACAGATATCGAGCTACTATTGAAAGAAAGTGGACTACTTTCAGAGTGAACTAAAGGTTGTCGATAACCTTGCAGAAACGTGTTAACAACAAAATGACTAATGGGGATACGGGAAACCGTTTCCCCTTTTTCATCTCAAAAGGCTAACGATTACGAGAAAATTCAACAAACACAAAACCGACTAAATACATATATTTTGCAAAAAAAGAAGTCAAAAGATAGTAGAATTGAATAATTGCAAACTGTTTTAATCGCCTTCGATAATTTAAGTATAGGAAACCAAAAGGAGGTTTAGCTATGAAGAAGGCTTTAGTTGTTTTCTTATGTTTATCATTAGTACTTGGTTCAGTATTTGCACAGGGTGCAAACGAAGCAAAGTCTGATCAGCCAATAGTTCTTGAATTCTGGACACACGAAGACGCATCCAGACAGGCTCTTGAACAAAGATATATCGATGAGTTCGAGCGCTTGCATCCAAATGTAAAGATCAATGTCACAAGACAGAGTGCAGAAAAGCTCAGAGAGCTTATCCAGACAGCATTCGCGTCCGGAGAAGGTCCATCATTCTTTAACCTTCCAATCGAGAACGAGTTCCAGTATATCGAAGCTGGTCGTGTAGCACCTGCAGATTACAAGACACTCGGATTCAAGGATGCAAAGGATCTACTTGCAAACTACAGTGATGGAATGATCGATGCAGTATATTATGAAGGCGATGTTTATGGTCTTCCTCTTGAGCTCACAAACTGGTCAATCTTCATCAACAAGAACGTCTTTAGGGCAGCAGGACTTGATCCAGAGAAAGACTATCCTAAGACTTGGGAAGATATGGTAGAGGTAAGCAAGAAGATCGTTCTTAGAGATGGAGATATCATCACAAGACGTGGATATGATTTCAGATATTCATATGAGCTTACATACTTTGTACCAATGGTTGAGCAGCTTGGCGGATCACTATCTGGAACAGATGGCTGTGTAAACAAGGACGCTTGGGTACAGGCTTTGACATTCATGAAGAATTGGGGACCAAGTGGCAATAACCTAGGTAGCCCTACTCTAACAGCTGCTAGAAAGCTATTTAACAAGGACAATGGCGATATGGCTATGTGTAACACAGGTCTATATCAGGAAGCTAGAATCCTTTCTGACAACCCAAGCTTCTATAACAGTGGCGAGTGGATGGTTGTACCATACCCAGTATTCGAGAAGGCTGTTAATAACGTAGCTGGCTGCTACTATGGACATTTCTACATGGTTAACGCAGACAAGTCAGAAGCTGAGCAACAGATGGCTTGGGAAGTAATCAAGTACTTCCTACTCACAGAAGGTCACGCAGAAGAGTATCTAACACAGGTTGGACTCATTCAGCCTACAAAGGCTTTGATGAACGGCGAGACATATGCTGCAATGCCATACTCAGATGTATTCAAGGGCGACTTTGCTAGATCTCACATCGTATATTACGAAAAGGGAGCTACAGAGATTCAGAGCGCTATCAACAGTGCTATCAAGCAGGTAATGCTACAGGGCGTAGATCCATCAAAGGCATACGATACACTCCAGAAGAATGTTCTTGAAATCCTCGCAGACTGATAGTCTTATTTGACACTTAGATGCGGGCCAATCCCGGCCCGCATTCTATCTTTATAAAGGTTATAAAATGAAGAAACAAAGACGCTATAGTATTGAAAGAAAGCAAGCAAGATGGGGCTTTGCATTCACAGTCCCTTGCCTCATTTTCTTTGCTATCTTTAGTTTTTATCCAATCATTAGTGCTTTCATCACAAGTTTAACCAATCGTGATGCTATACGCCGAACCTGGAAATTCATCGGCTTTGAAAACTATAAATACCTCTTTACCCAGTCCAATGGAGGATTTTCATTAGCAAACTCCTTGAAAGCAACTGGGATATTCACTATTGGAACTTTCATTCCAATGGTAATTGTATCCTTGATACTGGCTGTACTGATAATGCAGCTAAGAAGACCTGGACAATCAAAGCTCTTTGAGCTTGCATACTATACACCTGCAGTACTCTCATCTGTAGTTGCTGCAACTATTTGGATGATCCTGTTTCAGCCAACTGGACTATTTAACCAAGTTGCAAATACAGTCCTAAGGACAGCAGGAAAAGACTATCAATGGCTTACTAAGGATTCGATGCTTAGAGCCTCCACGATAATTGTCTATTTCTGGAAATACATAGGATATTTCACGATCCTATTCATTACAGGACTAGCTTCCATCCCTCCAACGCTATATGAGGCAGCGATTGTAGATGGTTCCTCAAGATGGCATACTTTCTGGCACATTACACTGCCACTATTGAAGCCAACTGTAATGCTTGTTTCCATCATGGCAATGCTTCAGTGCTTGAAGACATTCAGTACTCAATACATGTTTGTCCAGGGCGGAGCTGCAAGAGAGCCAATTGATGTAATTACAATGAACATCTACTACACAGGTGTTGTTAACCGTCGTCTTGGCAGATCAAGTGCCATGTCAATCATTCTGTTTGTAATCATGCTATTCTTCACATTCCTGCAATTTTCTGCACAGAAAGGTGGAGAGGACGTTGAGTATTGAGGTGGTTAGATGAACAATAACAAATTCGTAGGAAAAATCGGAATCGGAGAGATTTTGACATATGTCATTCTTATTCTTGTCTTGATCTTCACTATCATGCCACTCTTTTTCATGATTACAGCTTCCTTCATGGATGCCAAGCAGATCATGGCTATGCCATATACTTGGATTCCTAGCAAGAAGTATTTCACGACAGAGACAAGAACATTCTTCACTAACTTTACAAAAGCTATCATGGGAAACCATGGTGAGAAGATATTCTTCAGGAACCTATTCAATTCATTGATCGTTGCTGTTACATGTTCCTTGACAACAGTACTACTCTCTTCTCTTTGTGGTTATGGACTTGCAAAGTTCAACTTCAAAGGCAAGAACCTTGTATTCATGTCCATCATGTCAACAATGATGATTCCTTTTGAAGCTATCATGATACCGCTGTATCTTGTTGCATCAAAATTTAAGATGATCAATACAATACCTGGTTTGATCATACCATTTCTGGTCAGTGCATTCGGTGTATTCCAAATGAGACAGTATCTTATTACATTCCCAGCTGAATACCTAGATGCAGCGCGAGTAGATGGACTTTCGGAATTCAGGATCTATTCAAGAATAGTTCTTCCAAACTCAACACCGGTTGTTGCAACCCTCGGAATCCTTTCATTCAGAAACCAGTGGGACAACCTATTGTGGCCACTATTGTGTTCACAGGCTGAGAAGATGAAGACAATTCCTTTGTACATTTCAAAGTTTGCAGAGGAAAAACAGACAGATGAAGGAGCATTGATGGCATGTGCACTCCTTGCTTCCATCCCTATGTTCATATTGTTCTTCTCTCTTTCCAAGTATTTCTTGGGTGGTGCTGCAGTTTATGAATCACGTAAGGGCTAATCATGTTATAATGACTCTCGTATGAGAAAAGCTCTTGGAATAATCTTAACACTTATTTTACTGCTGTCTCTGCTGGCAGCAGTAATTTTGTTTATCAATAGAGATGAAAAAAAAGAGATTGTCCTAGAGTATTGGACACATGAAGATGAATCTAGAGAGAAGCTTGAAGAAAGGCTTATCAAAGAATTTGAAAGCACACATAAGAATGTAAGGATACACCGTGTATCTTATCCATCATCGGAACATATCAACATGGTACCTGCAGCATTCTATTCAAATAATGGCCCCGCTATATTCTCACTTATTCAAACCTCTCTTCCTCCTCTTCTCAAAGGTGGATACCTAGATGAATACCCAAGAGCACTAGAAGAAGTCAAAGACAGTTACATAGACAATGTTTTGGATGCTGCAACCTCCTCAGGGCACCTATATGGTCTTCCGATGGAATATACAAGCTGGGTTCTATATGTAAATGATGATGAAATTGCTGGTCTTGACGCATCTTTATTGTCCACCTGGGAAGGAATCAAAGAGCTATCAGAAAGCCTAGTTGAAAAAGAAGATGGCGTTATCGTAAAGCGTGGCTTCGACTTTAGATATCCTTATTACCTTAATTTCCTGATTCCTATGGTCAATCAACTAGGGGGAGGAATTGATATTGTCGACGATCACTATGAACTAATAAAACCGGAGGCATGGACACATGTCTTGGATTTCTTCAAATCATGGGGTCCTAATGGTGAGGGTTTAGGCTCCCCTACATACAAGAATGCACGAACAGTATTTCCTGAGGGAAAAGCTGCAATGATGCTTTCTGGCTTGTATCATGAAGAGAGACTAGAGAATGAGGATCTTGGATTTTCATGGAGTGTTCACCCCTTCCCTACATTCAAGGATGGTGTGGACACAGGAGGTGCAAACTATTTGCACTATTGGTCTGTAAACAACAATCTTTCAAAGAAAGAGAAAAAGATTGCATGGGAGTTCATTGAATTCTTAAGCCAGCACTATAACGAGTACCTGGAGGAAGTTGGTCTAATTCTTCCTAAGAAAGAACTCTATAAGTCCTTATCAGATAGCGACATTCCATATATCGAGATATTCAAGGACGATCTCAACAAAAGTTCGTTTATATTTACAGGCACATCCAGCGAAAGGCTTAGAGCAATATTGGAAGACGTTGTAAACGAGATCATGCTCAAGGGCCTTGATAGCACAAAATGCGTTGAATACCTATCTTCTGTTATAAAGACACTCCCTCTCTGAACTCTCTTGGAGAAAGATCGGTGTAGCGACGGAATATCTTGGTAAAGTATGATGGCGTTGGAAACCCACAGCTATCTGCAACTTCACTAATGTTCAGCGTGGTATTCTTCAAAAGATGAGCAGCTTTATTCAATCGATAGCTATTTAGATATTGAAGGAAATTGATTCCAGCTTCCTCTCTGAAGAGTGTCGAAAGATGATTCTCGCTCATACGTGTATATTCGGCAACTTCCAACAGTCCTATTGGCTGTGTGTAGTGTTCTTTTATGTATTCAATTGCCATGTTGATATTATGGTTCTGCACGCTATCTGGAAGAGAGAACAAATCCTCATCTTCCTTTCCACGCTCTTCGATTCTCTCGATGGCTTTCTTCAACGACCCAATAAGCTCTTCGTTATCTATTGGTTTTTCCATGTAATTTATTACACCAAGCTGTATTGCTTGTTTTGCATACTTGAAATCTGTATGTCCAGATAGAATGATTGCAAATGGTCCGGGAGTACGGGATAGCATCTCAAGACCATCCTGGCCTGGAAGACGAATGTCTGTCACTATAATGTCTGGAGAAAGATCCTTTATGATTTTCTCTCCCATCAATCCATCATCTGCAGTTGCGATAACTTCCAGATTAAGATCTTTCCAAGGAATAGATACTTTCAGCTCTTCTAGAGTTATCTGCTCATCTTCTACCAACACAACCTTATAGCTCATCTATTTCCTCCATAGGAAATGATATATTGATCAATGTGCCCTCTCCTATCTTGCTAGTTATATTAAAGAAAAGCGCATCGCCATATTTCATTTCAAGACGCCTGAAGACATTGTACATACCAACATGTGAAGATGTTGCTAGAACCTTCATATTATTATTTAGTCTTGATGAATCAAATCCAACACCATTGTCTTCGACTTCTATATATATTCTCTTTCCGTCGTTTCTGACCCTTATTTTAACATATCCGGGCTCTAGCTTTGGCTCAAGGCCATGTATAACAGCATTTTCAACAAATGGCTGAATGATCAGACGTGGTGCAACTTCATCCAAAGTCTCTTCATCACACTCAATTTCATAAGATATTCTATCCTTGAATCTAATCTTCTGAATCATCAAATAGCTTTCTGTTAACTCAAGGCTGTCTCTAATTGAGCATTCTCCGCTATGATTCTTCAAAGAGTCTCTTAAGAGGTATGATAGCTTGATCGATATTGTGTATATCTCATCCTCGTGATGCAGTGATGCAAGAGCCTTGATCGTGTTGAGAGTATTAAAGAGGAAATGAGGGTTGAGCTGTTGCTCGAGCTCCTTTCTCTCTGCTTCCCTTAGCTTCTCTTCCTCTTCTAGCGTTAGATCCATTAACTCCTTGAGTCTGATAGTCATTGAGTTAAAGGCATCAGCAAGAGCCGAGAACTCCTCGATTTCACTTCTACCCAATGTTTTCTTGTCAATGGAAACTGTCAAGTTGCCACTTGCAACACTCTTCATCGATTCAGAAATCTCATTAATGCGCTTTGAAATAGAGCGAGAAAAGCCTAAAGCGAAGAATAGCGATATTATTACGCCTATTGTCAAAACTACAACTACTAGCACTATTAGCTTTGTCTGCGATGTCTGGAATGCAGTTGCATCCACAGCTCCTTCTAGCTGGAAGCTATTGTCCAATATAGATACTGTTGGATAATTATATGTCTTATCTTTAGACGAGAAGCTTTGTGTATATAGCTCCTTATATGGCTGCAACAAGTCGAGAGACGTATATGTTGAATTGTCGACAAGGACTTCACGTGAAAACAAAGACGACTTATATAGCACGGAAACAAGAGTATCTGTATATACATCGACTATGACAAATCCTATGTCATTGCCAGCGCTATCTTTTATT
This sequence comes from uncultured Spirochaetales bacterium, assembly GCA_934276485.1. Lineage (GTDB taxonomy): Bacteria > Spirochaetota > Spirochaetia > Sphaerochaetales > Sphaerochaetaceae > Ornithospirochaeta. The sequence goes on from CAKQTE010000132.1 coordinate 10,062, forward strand.
TTCCTTATAAGGGTTGCAAAGATAGCCTTTCCATCTTCATTGGTCTTCCCTTGCTGTAGCCTGATGAGAGTTGCTCTATCGTCATTCATACGCTTTAAGGAGTAGAAAATTGAGTTTTGGTTCCACTCGTTGGAATTGATTCTCAGGTCATATAACTCTGGAAACACATGTGTTGATAATCTGACCTTACCATTGTTGGAAACGATGGATGCTTCTGCTTTCTTATCTTCCCCTGCCATAGCTGTATACAATGAGAAATATGCATTCTTGCTTAGCTCTGTTTTATCAAGTCCATTATCTTCCAACACCTTAGCAACATTCTCATCAGATGAAAGTGTGTAGATAATGTGCTTGTATTTTATAAACAGATCTTCGATCTCGTTGGCATTCGCCTCTAGAGTTGTCAATGCTTGTTCTTCAAATACTTTCGATAGGTCCCTGGTGTTATAGTAGATAAGAGTCGATATTACGATAATGAGAGGAATAATCATAACAATCAAAAAGTATGTTATAAGACGTGTGAATATTGTTATCGATCCTTTTTCTCTCATAGGCACAATTATAAACTCAGAAAAAGCATAAAGCTATGATTTGTGTCATTTTCATATATGACTGTGTAATAATTCCATGAATTGTTTTTATACAAAGCAATCTCTATTTAAGGTAGAATAGAATACGATGAAAAAGTTAAAAGAAAGATTTTATGGTCTTCCTATAAATCAAAAACTTACAATTTCTTTCATTATACCAATGTGCATAATGCTTGCTATCTCCTTGATTCTGACAGAGATAGCTCTTAAGCAATATGATAAGAAGATATATTCATTGGAAGCCGAAAAACTGGATTCCATCATCGAGACAATAGATGAAAAAATAAAGGAAATCGACTCTATTTCATATTCAGTGGCTCTAGATGGAGCGATTCAGAAAAAACTCAATGAGCTTATATATTTAGAGGATTCAGAATACCTATATGGACTAGGAGATATCTACAGCTCAGTATTTGTCTCGCTCTCAACCACAAAGCTCACGGAAAACTTCATACTCATCAATTCAATAACTGACTTTCGAAATGGCGAGATTGCAACATTGATGAAAGATGAAACAGTAGAGGAATATGTGAATAAAGCTTCCTCTAAGTATGGAGCTCTGTATATAGATTATCCAAACGCAAATATGCCATATCTGATCACAGCTCGCGAGATCAGACACTATCTAAATGCAGACCTAAAGAGTTTAGGAACTCTTATCTTCATAACAAGAATGGAAGATATTGTTGATCTAGATAGTTCAATATTCATCTATGACAACGAAAACAATCTGATATATGGAGAGCAAAATCTTGGTCAGGAACTATCTCATTTGATAGATAATTCAGGATATGCCATAAGGAAAATCAATGGAGAAAGATTCTTCATATCTGTTGCTCATAAAGATGAGCTAACATCAATAAGCATCTTCCCCTATTCAAAGCTGTTCAGCCTTGCTCGCATAACAAGAGCAATGCTAATTATCTCATTCATACTTCTATATACAATTGTATTCTTCTCAATAAAGAAACTCACCTCCTCGCTTACAAAGCCTATCAAGGAACTTTCATCATCAATGGCGCTTGCCAGTGATGGAGAGCTAGAAGAAGCATTGAAAAGTCTTAATAACTATGAATTCATGGATGATGAGATAGGAGAGCTTGCAGCTGACTACCAATCAATGATCATCAAGCTCAACAAGTTGATAGTTGAGCGCTACGAAAGCCAGATTCTTCTTAAAGACACACGCTATCGAATGCTCAAAGCCCAAATCAATCCTCATTTTTTGTATAACACACTCAACTCGATTGGATGGGCAATAAAACTAAAGAAAGCAGATGAAGCAGACAGAATGCTACAGGCGTTGGGAAACCTATTGCATAAAGCGTTTGACCTTAGCACAGAGACAACTCTTGGAGAGGAAAAAGCTCTATTTGAGGACTATGCATATATCCAGAAGATACGTTATGGAGAACGCTTTATATACTCCTTGGATATTCCTGACGAGTTGAATAGCCTCAAGCTTCCACCTCTTACTCTTCAGCCATTGGTAGAGAATGCAATCAAATACGGCACAGATGTCACAGGAGACATAACATCTGTTAGAATCATTGCAAATCAAGATAATGCATACATCTATATAAATGTCATGGATAATGGTCCTGGATTTTCAAAAGAACGACTAGAAGAAGTACAAAGCCTTAACTATAAAGGTCAAGGTAGTGGCATTGGAATAAAGAACATTGCAATGCGCCTTAATCTTATGTATGGACTTGCAAGTAAACTTGAGATAACAAGCTGTGATAATGAAACGATAATATCACTTAGGATACCAAAGCGAGGGGATGATGTTCAGAGTAATAGCAATTGATGATGAAGAGCTTGAACTTGAAGCTATGAAAGCACTTGTAAATTGGGAAAGTGCAGATGCAACTCTTATTGCTACAGCAAAAAATGGAGAGGAAGGTCTTGAAAAGATACTTTCATTAAAACCAGATATCGTTATCACGGATATATCAATGCCAAAGCTTGATGGCATCTCCATGATCGAAAAAGCTCGCGAACTTCAGAGCGATGCTGTTTTTGTCATCCTTTCTGGCTATGGCGAATTTGAATACACTTCCAGAGCTATGGAGAATGGAATCAAGCATTACATTCTTAAACCTATCAATGAAGAAAAGGTACTTTCAGCACTACAAAAAGCAGAAGCAGATAAAACAAAACTCGTAGAAAATGCTAAAGAAAAAGAAGACAAGGAAAAGACAATAGAGACATTTGAGCCATCTGCCAGACGAGGATTCTTCCTAAGTGCTCTCAAAGGTTCAATGGATAACCAAGAGTGGCTATTTTATAAGGAACATTTGAAGATTGAGCAAATCAAAGGACTCTTTGCTTTCACAATTGGAGGAAGTACAAACGAAAATGCTGAAGAGGAATTCCTTGCATTCAGCGCAAACCTACTTTCAGACATATCGCCATTGTACGCTGTATATAAAGGAATCTTTTACTTTTTGATAGATCAATCAGATATAGAGACATTGGAAAAAGAAGCACGCAAAATAAGGCAATATGCTCTAGATCAGGGCTTTAGGGATATTCGTTTTGCCTTCTCATCAACACTAGTTCTAAAGGATGCCAAAACAGATGTCATAGGACTTTTATCAACAAAGTGGAAAGAAGGAAACCTTGTTGCAAACAAGACAAGTATCAGCGGTAAGGAAATGGAAGGTTTGTTGATGAAAGATAGATGGAAAAACATCAAAACACATGAAGACCTTTATTACTACTCTTCCCTGTTGGATCTTGAGATGGCAAGTAAGGAATATTCAGATACTATGCGAGAAAAGGCTCTATATGCATTTTCATTGATGACAGGAGTTCAATATGAAGAGGAATGCGATAGGGAGGAAATATTCTCGCTTGTCGAAAAGGCATATCTAAAGAACCAAGAAGAGAGCATTGACGAAAAGCGTTGGCGAGAGATCATCAGATTCCTTTATCTCTCTCTTTCGAGCCAAACATTCTCACTCAAAACAATTGCTAGTGACGCTGCGTATATGAGCGAGGACTACTTTTCACGATATTTCCAGAAGATGAGTGGCGAAAAATTCAGCCGTTATCTAACAAAGGAAAGGATGCAAACAGCAATAGATATCCTTGCATTCAATCCATTTATACAGATCAATGAACTTACAAATCTATGTGGTTATCAAGAGAATGGACAATATTTTCAGAAGGTTTTCAAGGAAACTTTCAATGATACTGTAAGCAATATAAGAAGTCGGTTTTTTAAAGAAAGCTAATAGGAAAATTTCATTTTGGGAATTCAAAATAGCCAATAGGATGAGCTCATAAGAAAATAAAGGAGAAGAAAAATGAAAAAAATAATCACACTTCTAATGGCCAATGTCATTAAGTTAAGAACTTAAGACAGATAAAGAAGTCATCAATGGTGGATTGTTCATATAATCTTGCTGTTGATGACTTTTGTTTTATACATACATGCCTAGAACTACATGATTTTGGTC
>CAKQTE010000133.1 GCA_934276485.1 uncultured Spirochaetales bacterium
AATGAAATAGATTATAGTATAAATAACTAGCCTACGCAATATCACAATATTAAACCCATGCCAAATAGACATGGGTCATCACAGAACTTTATGCTCCTATGTATAGTTCATCCGCACAGGTCGAAAATTTTCTGACAGTACTCCAGACTTCATCTTGTCCATTTTCGAAATACTCTTTCATAAGAGTAGAATCATCGACACAGCGAAAATACTCTATTTCATTACGTAATTTGTCATAAATACCATTAGCAGAAACATCAATTGATAGCATCGTTTGGAAAGCAGCTACAGCTAATGAACAATATGGATTTCTTGCTATTTCATAAGAGGGGAAAGCCTCATGTAATGCTTTCTTACAAGTATTAAGATTATATCCAGTAGAATTACAGATATATTCAAATGTAATCTTATCAATAAACAAAGAAATTAGACTTGTGTCATAATACAGATCCAGATAATGTTCTGCTAATTTTTCCCCTATTTTTGATAGAACACAATTCAAACCATAATCCCCCTGCTAATATGGTGTCTATATATTTATAGCTCATTATCTAATACAATTCTAACAATTTTGTAAAATACTTAGGAAGGTCACTTCATATTGTCTAATATCTGCCATGAATTATCGAGAAATTCTGATCATAGGCTGATATTTTGCGAAAATATTAAATTGAAACCATTCCGACTGTAATTAATACCTACCCTTTAAGCATCTCATCCATAATCTCTATGCACTTCATATACATTCTAGGAATATGGAAAGGTCCTTTGTAGATATTGCCCTTGATACTAGTCGCAAGCGTGTTGTCCCTATGGAGGTATCCAAACCATTCGCCATATTCAGGATCAACATAGTGCTTGTTTATATACTCATCAACAAGAAGGAATCTATCTAGATATTTCTTGTCTCCTGTTACTTTGTATGCCATCAGGTTTGCAATGACAGTCTCGCATTGTGGCCACCAGAACTTCATATCCTGATGATATTCCGATAGGCTCTTTCCAAGCACATCCCTATATTGGATTATTCCACCACCATACTCACTGTCCCAACCGATGTCCCACATCCAATCAAGGATCTTCAATGCCGTTTGTCGATAGTGAGCATCATCTTCATAGATCGCTTCATCAAGAATGAACCATGAGCCTTCTATTGCATGTCCTGGATTGATTATCCTTCCCTCGAAGTGATCAAGGCTAGCAGTACCATCTATGTTTACATCCTCTAGAACTGCCTTCAGTTCTTCCTTGTAGTTATATCTCTCTATGGTTGCAATCTTATCCCTTATCTCTTGAGTAATCCAATCAGCTTTATCAGGGAAGGCTGCTCTGAGATTTGAGAGGACATTGATCATTATCATTGGAGATGCAAATGACTTATACTCTCTTGTCTCAGGATTCATCTTAGGAACATACACACCTTCCTCAATCCACTTGTTTACATTGTTATATAGATCGAATGCCTTTTCGGCATAGCTAGCATCATTGGTAGCTAGGGCATACTCTGCGTATCCTATGATCGCAAAGCATTCAGAGAAGAAATATCTCAGTCTCTTTACAACAGGGCGTCCATCTTCAGTTACCCTGAAGAACATCCTTCCATCAACATCGAAACAATGGTTGTCGATAAATGACACTATGCACTTCG
>CAKQTE010000134.1 GCA_934276485.1 uncultured Spirochaetales bacterium
CCTACGGCTTTCTTCAGATTCCACCTCGCGATGGACACCCTTGCCTTCAGCTAGCAATAAGCATTGCAACTCTTGCAGAGAACTTTCATCTCCTAGATTAATGGCATACTAGTCGCACCACAAAAAAAAAGGCCACCGATAATTGGTGACCTTGATAGAACATATAAATCTTATTTTGTTGTTCTGTTGTATCTCTTGTTGAAGCGCTCAACTCTACCTGTAGTATCAACAAGCTTCTGTGTGCCTGTGAAGAATGGGTGGCAAGCTGAACAAATTTCAACGTTTAGGTTCTTAGCTGTGCTCTTTGTCTTGATGACATTGCCACATGAGCAATGGATTTCCTGCAATTCGTAATTTGGATGTAGATCCTTCTTCATTTTCTTTTCCTCCAAGGGTTTTCTATCTATTAGCCTGCTTTCACAGACTACTTGTTTTTACATGACTTTCCCACTAGATGGGACATTCATTGAGTCAAGGAACTCTTTATTGTTGTTTGTTTTTTTCATTTTGTCAATTAGCGTAACTGACATATCCATATCATCAAGATTTCCGAAAGCTGTTCGCAACAAGTAAACTCTTGATAGAACATCAGCAGGAAGCAACAGATCATCTCTTCTTGTTCCAGACTTCTTGATGTTGATAGCAGGGAACTTTCTATTGTCTGCCATCTTTCTATCGAGAACGACTTCGTTATTACCAGTACCCTTGAATTCCTCAAAGATTACTTCATCCATTCTGGATCCAGTTTCAATAAGTGCTGTTGAAATGATTGTCAAGGATCCACCCTGCTCGATATTTCTTGCAGCTCCAAAGAATCTCTTTGGCTTATGAAGAGCATTTGAGTCAACACCGCCGGAAAGAATCTTACCTGATGCTGGAACTGTTTGGTTATATGCTCTAGCAAGTCTTGTGATTGAGTCTAGTAGTATTACAACATCTCTCTTGTACTCAACTAGGCGCTTTGCCTTTTCGATAACCATCTCAGCTACCTGCACATGGTGAGTTGCCTGCTCATCAAATGTGGATGCAACAACTTCAGCCTTTACATGCCTTCTCATGTCTGTAACTTCTTCAGGACGTTCATCTACAAGAAGAACAATAAGTGTAACTTCAGGATGGTTGATGGAGATAGCATTTGCAATCTTTTGCATCAATACAGTCTTTCCAGTTCTTGGTGGAGCTGTCAAAAGTGCTCTCTGCCCCTTTCCGATTGGACAGAATAGGTCAACTACTCTTGTTGATAGCTCTGCAGGCTTATCTGGGACTACAACCTCCAAATGAAGTCTTTCATCTGGAAATAGTGGAGTCAAGGAATCGAAAGGAGCTCTGATCTTTGCCATTCTTGGTTCTTCTGAGTTAACTTTCAATACTCTGACAAGAGCTGCAGACTTCTCGTTCTCGCGAGGAGCTCTGATCTGTCCAAGAACTGTGTCTCCTGTCTTTAGTCCAACACCCTTGATGATTGATGCTGATACATATACATCTTCAGATCCAGACAAGTAGTTGTTTACTGCATATCTTAGGTATCCATAGTTACCTTCTGAAAGGATTTCCAATGTACCTTCGACCATCAATGCACCACCGGAGGCAGAGTGAAGTCTGAGCATTCTGAAGATCAGGTCCTGCTTTCTGCAATCAAGAATCACATCTTCAGGGATTCCCGCATCCTTTGCTCTAGCTCTTAGATCTTCCAAGCTAAGAGTTGTCAAAACAGATATGAACAACTGAGGAGCATCTGGATTCTCATCGAGATTGATCTCTGGTGGGATCTCTTCAACAGGACGTCTGTTTTTGTTGTTCTTATTGTTTTTGTTTTTATTGTCTTTGAATCTGTTGTTATTGTTGTTGCGGTTTCTTTCCTGTCGCTCTTCTTGCTGAGGCTCTGCAGGTTTTGATTCCTCCTCATTAGCCTCTTTTTCTGCATTATCTGAAGAGATTTCAGGATTGGAAGCGTCTTCTTCTTTCTTTTCTTCTACAGCTACTACTTCATCTTGGCTAGCTGGCTCAGAAGTTGCTGCCTCTTCCTTCTGCTCTGTTTTTTCTTCTGTTGCAGCACTCTTTAGCGTAGCTTTCTTCTTTGGACGAGCTGGCTTTTTGCCTGTAGATTTTGTACTCCTTTTCTTAGGAGCCTTTTCTACATTCTCTTCTGTTTTACTTTCTACTGTCTCTCCTTCTTTTGCCTCAACTGGCTCTGATGGAGTTTTATCCTGTTCAATAGAAAGAAGATTTTCCTTTGCTTTCTCAACATTCTTTACAGTGATTTTCTTTTTGACTGTTGGTCTTTTGATTTTAGCCTTTGGCTTAACCTCAACAGGAGTTGAGCTTTCGACAACTTCTTGTCCCTCGAGGTTCTCATCAAATAAATCTGATGACATTAAATACTCCAATTGAATTTCAAGATTTTTATCTAGGTGATTATGTTCAAGAAAGAGCAAGAGCATAATCATGTTCTTCATATTGTTATGTTAACAAAAACGTTTATTTGCTTGATTTGATGATACTTAGGAAAAATCTAAATTGTCAACTCCATTACTAGAATATGCGCCAAGAATTGACTATCTCTTGTAGGTTTTCACCCTTAATAAAACTATCTGTCAACAAAAATGCAATTACAGAAGACCTTCTTCTAACGCTCTCTCGTCCCCAGGAGTTCAAATGAACTTCCACAGATGCTGATCGTCCTGTCTTATCTGCAAAACCAAAGCACACGGTTCCAACATCCTTGCCTTCACTCTTGTCAGGTCCTGCAACTCCTGTGATGGAGAACGCAACATCAGAGCATAGAGCTTTTTGCACACCTTCTGCCATCTCACGTGCACACTGAAGCGATACTACCCCAAAACTTTCTACTGTTTCTTTCTTTACACCCAATAGATTCATCTTCACACTTGGAGCATATGATGTGATCGAGCCAAGCATATAAGAAGATGCACCGCTTTTGCTTGTAAGGATAGAGGATGCAAGTCCTCCTGTGCAGCTTTCTGCGCATCCAATTGTTAGATTTCTTTCTTTTAGTGTTTCGATCAGGATATCGAGAGCTTCCACATTTCCATCCACAAGTCTCTTGATTCCGACCTTAGATCTTATCTTCTCAATTGCAGCAGCTCTTTCTTCTGCACTCTTTCCTGATACATACAAACTGATCTTGTAGTCTTGGAACCTTGTACCCCAATTTAGAGTTGGGTCTGCTTCTTCACATAGCTCTTCAAGTTTGGCTTCAGCAGTGATGAAAGAAGAAAACTCTTCTCTCTCTTCTTCCTTCTTGTTCAATTTCTCCCTGATCAAAGGCAAAACTGATTCATAGAACATAGGATTCATCTCTCTAGGAGGTCCTGGTAGAGAGATCATTAGGGTTTTATCACCATAGCCAAAGAAGCCAGGTGCTGTTCCATTATTATTATTGATCACAGAAAAGCCGTCTGGGATGTATGCTTGCTTTTCATTTGCGCCATAAGCACGTGGGCCTAAACGTTCAAGTAAATGATTCCAACAATCCTCGTTTTTCACTAGAGCAACATGAGCTGTAGTTGCTATGACATCTCTTGTCATGTCGTCAGATGTTGGCCCTAAGCCGCCTGTAATAATAAGGATGTCATTGTCATCCTTGGCTCTTCCGATAATATCTTTAATAGATCCATCATCAGGAAGCTCAATTATCTCAGAAATATGCACACCAAGTGCAGTAAGCTCTTTCGAAACAAGAGGACCATGTTTATCTTGTATTATTCCTCTTGTTAGCTCTGTTCCGATTATTATCAAGGCAGCTTTCATACTATTTCTTCTTCCTTATAGTTCTTACTACTTTCAATATAGCACCTAAAAGCAACAATACGCAGGATGTGTATATTGCGCTAAATGCAAATAGATCATAGTGACGAACAAAGAATGTATCTTGGTAATTCTCATGGGTATATACAGGAACTTCATATAGGTGCCATCCGATTGTGAAAGGCTCCATTGGATCATGAATCTTTCCATCTGGAGTGATCAAGCATGTGATTCCTGAGTTTGTTCCTCTAACCATGGACTTTCTTGTCTCAATGGATCTGAAAGTTGCAATTGCAGCGTGTTGCCACTCTGCAGAAGCTTTCTTCGACCAATTGTCATTTGTCATATTAACAATGACATCAGCTCCTGCTGCTACAAATTCTGCATTAAGGTTTCCAAATGAATCCTCATAGCAAATTGGTGTTGAGAACTTCACGCCATCAACATCGAATACTACTGCTTCATCTCCCTTTTCCCACCAATTGTAGTCATTGGCGAGAAGTAGCTTATATAGCCAAGGAAGCTGCTTTTCGTATGGAAAATGCTCGGTAAATGGAACAAGATGCTGCTTTTTATACTCTTGGATGATCTGGCCATCATCAAAGAGGATTACAGTATTGTAGTCCTTTCTGTTCTGTTCTCCATTTTCATTGTAAGCAGGCTGATTTGGATCCTTGATTACACCTTTAGGGTTACCCGTTAGAAGTGGAACTGGAAGCTCTTCTCCAAATGCGACAAACTCTCTTGTTAGATTTGCAATATCTTCCCATCCTGATCCCTCTTGGTAATAATTCATATGCCAAGATACAGATGGTACAAATGCAGTTTCAGACCAAACAACAATATCTGGATCCGAGCTGAGTGTTTCAAGAGTACTCTTTCGTAGGTTGTTGAAGTTTACTCTATATGTATTGAATCCACCCTTCCATGAATCATGGTTGTGTTGAACAGTTGCAACTCTCCATGTTCTATCTGCAGATCTATCTTTCCAATAATTTAGCTTTATTCCACCATAGACTATGGTTGCAAGCAGCAAGACAACATATAAAGATTCAAATATGATTTCCTTCTTAAGCATAGTCTTCAATGAGAAATCTGGATTATTGAGTTTCTGGATAAATAGATTTCCAAGGAATGCTTGAGGAAGAACCATCATAAACAGAACTCCCCATACTCCTGTGATATCTGCAATCTGAACAAGAATTCTATATTGATAGATTGCATATCCAATGTTTCCATATGGATAGCCTGCAAACCAACTCTCTGCTAGGTATGCATATGCCATCCAGATTACGGGTTGTAATAAATATCCTTTTTTAGGGAAGAAAGTAACTGCTGCTTTTAAAGCCAGAAAGAGAATCATCATCTCTCCGCCCTTGATTATAGGTGCGATCAAGATAGCAAGGGGATGGAAGCCCTTTAGCCAGTAGTTGAAGAAAAAGTAATAGCACATTCCATATAGAAATCCATAGAACCAAACACACTTATATGTTGTGTTTCTGATTACCATGAACACAGGAATCAATGCCAAGAATGCAATCCATCCATGTCCTGTAGCTGTCATAAAGCCAGGGAATGAAATGGACAAAATAAATGCCGATACCAATAAAACAAGAACCTCAGAACATAATGTCCTGAGGCTCCTATTTGATTTTACCTCGATTATATCAAGACTCATCAATTGTTTATTCCTCGTCAGAAGGTCCTTCGGTAATATTCCAAACGAAGTCCTTGAGCTCCTTTCCGGGACGGAAAATAGCAACGCCATGCTTATCTACAGCAACAACATCGCCTGTCTTTGGATTGCGTGCTTTCTCTCTACCCTTGCGAATTCTGACTTCAAAAGTACCAAATCCTCTTAGTTCGATAACACGATTGACTTTAAGACCATCCTTGATTTCCTCGAAAAGCTCATCAATAACAGCATGAATATCTGTTCTGTTTAGTCCAAGCTTGCCGTGAAGATTTTCGATAATGGCAGCTTTTGTCAATTTGTCTTCCATCTACCATACCCTCCAAATTAAGCTAGCTTGTTCAATGCATGAGCAAGTCTGCTCTTTTTTCTAGCTGCTGTATTTGCGTGGATAACACCCTTTCCTGCTGCTGCATCAAGTAGCTTTGAACTCTCTGCAAAAGCAACTGTAGCTGCAGCCTTGTCGTTTGCTGCAACTGCTGCGTTGAACTTCTTGATAGCTGTTCTGAACTTGCTCTTAGCTGCATGATTGCGAACACGGCGTACTGCTTCCTGGCGCTCTCTCTTCTCTGCGGATTTGTGTGCCATATATTCCTCCAAAAGATCATTAATCAAAAAAGATAATAATTAGATGCGTCTCAATCGGACGCAATCAAGAATGTACTATAAAGTATAATTTCGGTCAATACAATACTTTACAAACAAAAAAAGTATTTAAAATACAAGGAAAAACCAAAAAATCAATCTTCGTCGAACAATTCGTCTTGATACTCCTTGCTTACAACCCAAAATCCTGTATTGCTATCAAAACTGATTTCCTCAAATGGAATTGACATCATCCTTCCATCGCTTGCAACACATTGTACTTTTCTAGAGAGAATATTGACCTCATCAACTCTCCAAAGTTCATGATCAATCTTGAGTTTTGTGCCCTCAGGCGGACATCCTGCCTTCTCTTCCATATAGTAGTCATATTCATATGCCAAACAACATAGCAAGCGCCCACAAGGGCCGGAGATCTTAACAGAGTTCAAAGACAGATTCTGTTCCTTTGCCATCCTGATTGTAACAGGATCCATCTCCTTGTTGATCAAATGGCAGCAATAATCGCGGCCACAAACAGACAGGCCTCCAATAAGGCGAGACTCATCACGAACACCGATTTGTCTGAGTTCGATACGCATTCTGAATACAGAAACCAAATCCTTTACAAGATCCCTGAAGTCCACTCTTTCTTCTGCTGTGAAGAAGAATAGAACCTTTGGCTCACCAAGCAAGAAATGAGTAGTGACAAGCTTCATGTTCAGTCCATGCTTCTGGATTTTCTCTCTGCAGATTTTTAGTGCATCTTCTTCTTTTGAAGAATTGTCGTTGTACTTTGCCATCTCTGTAGGAGTTGCAAGGTGATCGATCCAAGTAACATCTCCATCGACCTTTATCTTTGTCGGTTCCTTTGCGATCTGACAGCCAAAGCAATGGGAACATTGATGTTCCTCTGCTCCTCCTTGAGGGCTATTTTCGTCAATTTCCCCCGCAAAGTGCAAACATGCACCTCTTACGCTATCGCAACCTGGAGTATAAACACCTCCAGGAACAGGTGCACTTCCTACGATGACACCTAGATCTAGGCCGAACTTTGTATCATAAACAACAGGAGTTCCTGCATATAATACGCTGTCCCATGCACATAGACACATATCGTTATAGGATGGGTTCTTAACTACATATACATAGGCATAATCTTCATCATGCTCAAACTTTTTCTTCATACTTAAAGAAAATAACACGTAGAACTATCTCAAAGCAAGACAATGTTAATTGGCTTAACCCATCTTGATTTGTTATTCTTTGATTTATGGATACATCAGATAAATTTGTTTTAGCTCCCCTCGCAGGTTATACAGATAAGGCATTTAGGTCGATTTGTATAAAAGAAGGAGCCGATCTTACAGTAACAGAGATGGTAAGTGCAGAAGGCCTTGCTCGTGATAGCGAGAAAACAAAGGAGCTTCTAGAGCGTGCAGATGGAGAGAATAGACTTGTTGTTCAGCTATTTGCTCCAGATGAAGACCCTATCTCAAGATGCATTCCTAACTTGATGAAATATAATCCAACAAGCATTGATATCAATGCAGGCTGTCCTGTTCCAAAAGTTGTTAGAAATGGCAGTGGTTCAGCATTAATGCAAAATCCAGACAAAATCACAAAAATCGTAAATGTGCTTGTTTCTGAGACAGGTCTTCCTGTATCTGTAAAGTTCCGTTTGGGTTGGGACAATGACTCTATCAATTACCTGGAGTTTGCAGAAGCCGCATTAAAAGGTGGCGCATCCAGTTTGACACTACACTCCAGAACCCGTTCGCAACTCTACTCGGGAAATGCTGACAGGAAATCATTCAAGATTCTTTCTCAGCACTTCAAGAATGATGCTGTGCTATATGCATCAGGAGACATATTCACACCAGAAGATGCACTATTCATCCTTGAAGAGTGCGGTATGGATGGGATCATGTTTGCTCGCGGTGCTATTGGAAACCCATTCATATTCAAAAATACAAAAGAACTTATAATGAATGGCAAATATAGAGCACCAAGCAACGACGAAAAGCTAGAGATTGCGATAAAACATTTTGATTTGATGGTCAAATACTATGGAGAGACTCTCGCTGGCAGAGAGATGCGAAAGCATATGATGGCATACCTAAAAGGAATAGAAGGCTCCTCTCGTGTCAAGGCCAAGCTTACAAAGGCACTAACTCGTGCTGACTACATGGATGCTTTATCTCTCCTTTTCTAACCAAAATGAAAGATTTCACACATCGGTCAAGGCTACAAACGATAAAATGAAAGATTTCCCTTTTTTCTTTGACTTGCAAATTTCAGTGAGTTAGCATTTTAGTTATGCAAGGAGGATTTTATGCGTGTTTTAGTACTTGGTTCAGGAGCTAAGGATCATGCAGTGCTGTGGTGGTTCAGCAAGAGCTGCTTTGTATCAGAACTGTTTATCGCACAGGGAAATCTGTGCACAGAAGAGATTGCAACAAACCTTCCAGATATCAATCCAGCCAGTCCTGAAGATGTTTACTGCGCATGTGTAGAACACAATATAGATCTGGTTTTCATCGGTACAGAGGCCCCTCTCTTTACAGGTGTTGTTGAACATCTATCTAAAAATGGAATCAAGGTTTTTGGAGCTCCTTCAAAATCCATCAAGCTTGAAGGGGATAGATCTTTTGCGCGTGCATTCACTCAGCGCCATAACATTCCAGTTCCAAGAAACTCTCTGTTTGGGGACATTGAAAGCTTGGAGCGCTATCTTAGAAAGCATACCGGAGAGACATTTATCATAAAATCAAACTCCCTATCACCTTCAAGGATAATGCTTACATCATCCGACACTGATGCTCTTTTGGGCTATGCTACGATGCTATTGGAAAGAGGTCCTGTTCTACTTGAGGAATTTGTGCCAGGTATTGCTGTCACATGTACAATCCTCATGGATAACAATGGATATCTGATGCTTCCTATCACAAGTGATTACACTAGGGTTTCACACGACAACAGAACTCCAACAGGAGGAATGGGTGCTATTTGTCCTATTCCTATGATCGATACCCTGAAGGATAAGATCATCGAGAATATCGTTGAGCCTACTCTATATGGAATGAAAGTAGAACAGCTTCTATACAAGGGTGTTCTTACATTCTCATTGATCATCAACAAAGACCAAGAACCTATCCTGGTTGACTACCATATTCGTTTCAACGATCCTGCAACACAGGCTATGGTTCCTATTATCAGGACAGACTTGTTGAAGATCATCAAGGCAATGGAAGAGGATAGAGTCAATGAGATAGAGCTTGAAACAACTGACCAATGTTCAATTGCAGTAGTTCTAGCTAGCAAAGGCTACCCTATGAACCCAGAGCTTGGTGTTAAGATTGAAAACCTTACAAATGCTTTCTTGATGAATTGCAACGAAAAGCCATTGGTCTTCTGCGGAGCTATCAAGAAAGGTGAAGACGGAATCCCTGTTACAACAGGGGGTAGAAATCTCACGGTTGTTGGTCTAGGAGATTCTCTTAAAGAGGCAAATAAAAAAGCGTATGACCTAATAAAGGGCAAACGCTTTGCTTCTCTATGGTATAGAGATGATATCGGTAATAAATACCTTCAGAACTAATTGTTTCTTCTGAATTCGTATAACAAGATTCCAGTTGCGACGGATACATTCAAAGAGTCGATGTGTCCTCGCATTGGAATTGATACGATATAATCACATTTCTTTCTTACCAAGGAAGACATTCCATCTCCTTCAGAACCCATGACAATAGCACTGCGAGATGCAAAATTCTCATTATATGAGTTCTCGCCTGCCATATCAGCACCATAGATCCAGAATCCATTTTCCTTAAGCTTATCGATCTCTCTATTTAGATTTGTAACAACAGACACTGGAACATATTGGGCAGCTCCGGAAGAAACCTTAACAACAGTCTCGTTAGCCTGTACTGCTCGCCTCTCTGGAATTAGAACCAAATCAGCTCCGAATTGATCTGCAGAACGAAGTATTGCACCAAGATTATGAGGATCTGTAATTCCGTCCAGAATCAATACAAGTGCACCATCGTCTTCTTTCAAGCGAGCACAGAATTCGTCTACAGTTGTTTCGATCAATCTTGAAGCACCACGTCTAGGACCACCCAGATCCAATAGTGCACCTCTCAAGTCTGCATCCGGCATCATTCTATCGAGTTCTTCTTTTGATACCTTCTTTACAGCAATCTTACCTGTAGATCTTGCGTCTCTCTCTAGCTTCTGGTTCTTATCGCTACCACCTCTTGCCAAAAAGAGTGTGGAGCCCATTCCTGCTTTTTTTATTGCTTCCTCTATCGCATGATAGCCATATACTTTTTCACCCATCAAAAATGACCTTAGATTGTTTTTTTCTCTCCGTCAAGGTCACAAAAAAGAAAAAGCGCAAGTGCAATGCACTCACGCTAATCTTTAATTGATATAGACTTCGAATTTCTGAGGTTCAGGGCGTTGTGTAGGAGCCATCTCATCGTTAAGCTCCTTCATTAATCTCTTTGCCTTCAATGAAAGCTTCTTAGGAACTTCAACAACAACCTTCAGATACATGTCTCCTCTATCATTCTCTCTCTGGAATACAGGAGCACCCTTCTTCTTTAGTCTTAGCATCTTTCCACTCTGTGTTCCTGCTGGGATGTCTACGATAACATCTGTACCATCGACTGTTGGAACCTGTATGGATGCACCAAGAGAGGCTTGAGTAATTGAGATAGGAACCTGCAAGTAAATATCGTTTCCATCTCTTAGGAAGTACTTATCCTGCTTTACAGAGATATAAAGGATCAAATCTCCTGCTTGTCCGCCATTTTCTCCTGCGTCTCCCTTACCTCTTAGTGTCAATCTTGTACCATTATCTGTTCCTGCTGGAATTGTAACTACAAGCTTTTCAGACTTTCTAACAGTTCCTGTTCCATGACAATCTGCACAAGGATTTTCAACTACATAGCCCTTGCCCTTACATGTTCTACATGTCTGAGCAACTTGGAAGAACCCACTTCCAGAGACTACTTGACCACGGCCACCACAAGTAGGACAAGTCTTTTTTCCTGTTCCGCCAGTGCCGCCGCATGTAGCGCAAGCTATATCATGAGAGAATGCAATCTCTTTTTTGCAACCAAACAGAGCTTCCTTGAAATCAATTGTTACTTCCAAACGCAATGATTGGCCTTGCTGCACAGAAGAGTATCCACCTCGACTGGATCGTCCTCCCATGCCACCGCCGAAGAATGAACCAAATATATCTTCAAAGCTAGAACCGCCAAAGATATCACTGAAGTCTCTATAGACATTCTGATATCCACCAGCAGCGCCTCCGTTCATGCCATCGACACCTGCAAATCCAAACTGATCGTAAGCACTACGCTTCTTCTCATCAGAAAGAACCTCGTATGCCTCACTAGCTTCCTTGAACCTCTCCTCAGCTTCCTTATCGTTAGGATGGGTATCTGGGTGGTTTGCCATAGCGATCTTTCTATAAGCTTTCTTTATCTCATCTGCAGTAGCTCCCTTCTGGAGCCCCAATACTTCATAATAATCTCTTTTTGCCATCTATCTTCCCTCCATAACCGCAAAAAGCAGCATGCGTCTCCACATGCTGCTCACCATTTAGTTGGAGCTATTATTTAACCTCTTCAAAGTCAGCATCTACAGTTCCATCATCATTTGGCTTCTGAGAATTACCATTGTCTGCACTCTCAGCACCACTATTTGGCTGTGACTGACTCTGCTGAGCCTGAGCACTCTCATAAACCTTCTGTCCAAGCTCCATTGAAGCCTGCTGTAGAGCCTCTGTCTTGCTCTTAAGCTCGTCTACGCTTACGTCTGTTCTTGCAAGTGCGTCCTTAAGATCCTTTGCAGAAGCCTCAATCTTAGCCTTCTGATCTGAAGTGATCTTGTCGCCATACTCCTTAAGAGCCTTCTCTGTTGAATAGATCAAGCTTTCAGCGTTGTTCTTTGCCTCGATCAACTCTCTTGTCTTCTTATCTTCAGAAGCATGTGCCTCTGCGTCCTTAACCATCTTGTCAATTTCTGACTCTGAAAGACCTGAAGAAGACTCAATTCTGATCTTCTGCTCCTTACCTGTTCCGAGATCCTTAGCAGAAACGTGTACGATACCGTTAGCATCGATATCGAATGTTACCTCAATCTGAGGTACTCCACGTGGAGCTGGTGCGATTCCTTCAAGGTTGAAGTTACCAAGTGTTCTGTTCTGGCTAGCAAGCTCTCTTTCACCCTGCAATACGTGAATTGATACTGCAGTCTGACCATCTGTAGCTGTTGAAAAGATCTGGCTCTTTCTTGTAGGAATAGTTGTATTTCTCTCGATAAGCTTTGTTGTAACACCACCAAGGGTTTCGATTCCAAGTGAAAGTGGAGTAACATCCAACAATAGGACATCCTTTACATCTCCCTTTAGAATACCACCCTGAATAGAAGCACCTACTGCTACTACTTCATCTGGGTTAACACCCTTATGTGGCTCCTTACCAAAGAGCTTCTTTACCATTTCCTGTACAAGAGGAACTCTTGTTGATCCACCAACGAGAATAACTTCGTCGATATCGCTAGCTGAAAGACCAGCATCCTTAAGTGCATTTACACATGGGATCTTTGATCTCTCTACAAGAGGCTCGATCATCTGCTCGAACTTAGCTCTTGTAAGTTCCTTCTGCAAGTGCTTTGGACCTGTTGCATCAGCTGTGATGAATGGTAGGTTAATAGTAGTTGTTGTAGCAGAAGACAATGTGATCTTTGCCTGCTCTGATGCTTCCTTCAATCTCTGAAGAGCCATCTTATCAGAAGAAAGGTCGATTCCTGTCTCGCTCTTGAAATCTGCAATAAGCCAATCGATGATTACCTGGTCGATGTTATCACCACCAAGGTGTGTATCACCGTTTGTACTCTTTACTTCAAATACACCATCTCCAAGCTCAAGGATTGAGATATCGAATGTACCACCACCGAAGTCATATACAGCAATCTTCTCTTCCTTTGAAGAATCCTTACCAAAGCCATATGCAAGAGCTGCTGCTGTAGGCTCGTTTACAATTCTCTTAACATCCAAACCTGCAATCTTTCCTGCATCCTTTGTAGCCTGACGCTGAGCATCATTAAAGTATGCTGGAACTGTGATTACAGCTTCTGTAACCTCTTCACCAAGGAAGTCTTCTGCGGTCTTCTTCATCTTCTGAAGAACGATAGCTGAAATCTCCTGAGGAGAATAAAGCTTGCCATTGATGTCGATTCTGATCTCATCATTTGGTCCTGCTACTACATTGTATGGAACCATTGAGATCTCCTGACTAACTTCATGGAACTTTCTTCCCATGAATCTCTTTATAGAATAAATTGTGTTCTCTGGGTTTGTAACCATCTGGTTCTTTGCTGGCTTACCAACCAAGCGCTCATCGCCCTTGAAAGCAACAACAGAAGGAGTTGTTCTGTCTCCTTCACTGTTTGCAATAACTACAGGTTCGTTACCATCCATAACTGCTACGCAGCTATTAGTTGTACCCAAGTCAATTCCAATAATCTTTCCCATTTTATTTTCTCTCCATTGAATTTACTAAGTTTATATATTGAGGTCATTTCCAACCTCACACTGAAAGATAATATTAAATATCAGAAAGTCAATTAATTCTTTTTTGGTTTTCCAACCAAGACCTTTGCACTTCTCAAGACCTTGCCATTTAGAAGCCAGCCTTTTGCAAATTCCTGAAGAACAGTTTCTTTATCAAGTCCTTCTTGCTCTAGAACAGAGTATGCTTCCATGGTATTTGGATCGAACTCTTTTCCTTGAGCATCAATTGCTTCTAGTCCCCACTTTGTCTTCAGCATTGACAGAAGCTGGTCCTCAACCATTACGACACCTTGCTTCATAGCCTCGAAGTCCTCTGTTGAAGATGCTGCCTCTATAGCTCTTCCAAAGTTATCGATTGGAGCAAGAAGATCTGTAATAAGCTGCTCATTAGCATACTTAACAGCATTTTCTTTCTCTGTTCTAAGGCGCTTTTTGTAGTTTTCAGTATCAGCTGCACGTCTTAGTTCATCATCTTTCATTTTTGCAATGGTAGCTTCAAGCTCAGAAATCTTTGCCTCAAGTTCTTTTTTTGTATCTTCTGCTTCAGAGCCTTCTTCTGCTGTCTCCTTGGTCTCTACATTTTCCTCAGGGATAACTTCATTCTCGATTTTCTCTTCAGCTTCTGCCATTGTTGTATTCCTTCCTTTATTCTTTGTCTTTTTTTTATCGTTTTTCATTTTATTTTGCCCAAATAAATGTGCCCTTCTCAGGACACATTCAAAAGATAATAACAAAACATTGTTTGGGCAAGAAAATCCTATTCTTCGTCATCATCCAGATCGATATATTCAATATCGTCAGGGAACTCTTCGATCATTCCCTCGAACTTGTTTGTTGAATCACTCTCTTCTTTAGATGGTTCTTCTTGTTTTGCTTCTACTTTTTCCTCTTTTTGCTTCAAGAGCTCTGACTGCTGAAACTTCAGGCGTACGACCTTTGCTTCTTCTGTGATACGAGCTTCTTTTGCACTTTGAGCTGCTTCCTTCGCCTTCTCTACATCTTGATAGATTTTATCAAGCTCTTCCTGAACTTCCTTTTCAGTCTTGTTCATGTTGTAGATTTCCTGGCGCTTGTTTGTTATTGCTTCTCCCAAGCTATTAAATGTATTTCTTGATAGCTTTAGCTTCTCTTCTAAGGATGCAAGGGATGTAATTGCAGTTGAAAGCTTCTCGTCAGCCTCCGATGCAACAAGTGTGTATGTTTCCCTAGCATCACTAATTCGCTGATCCAGGTGAACAATCATATCTTCCCCTTGTCCTCGAAGTGTTGCAACAGCATCCTTTGCAGATGCAAGGGATTCACTAAATGCCTTATCAAGAGCTTCCTTGCTCTTGTTTACATATAGGTTCTTCTCATTCTCTAAAGATGCAGTTGCACTCTCGATATCTTTCTTCCTGCTCTCGACTGCCAAGTCTAGAGCAGAAAGGACAATTGCTTTCTTTGAATAGATCTCTTCAAGAGCTTTATCGATTTCGTTTTCCTTTTGCTGGAACTTTTCAGTACATGTCTCAAATGAAGAATTAAGCTCCTCTTCTTTGTCTCTGATCCTTGCTTCCAGTGTATTTGCAACAGCTTCTCCTGTGCTTTCAAGGTCTCCCTTGTAATTTTCGATCAGCTGTTGAGATAGAGTTACTAGCTCTTCTCTCTTTTGGTTTAGGCGATCTGTTGTCTCTTCAAGCTCTTTTCTATAAGAATCGAGGTTAGTAATGGATTCATTTAGGCTATCCTGGACTCTCTTACCTTGAAGATCGATTTGATTAAGAGAATCCTGGGTTGCAAGCTCTTGGTTATTGAACATCTCCTGAATGCTGATCCTTTCGTTGTTTGCAAACTCATTAAGCTCTCCACGTGCTCTGTCGATAGCTTCTCCAAAAGATGCAAGACTCTTGTCGTTTTCAGCTAATTGAGCCTGGCCTGCGCTTCTAAGACTTTGCTCTGTTGTTGCGATCAGCTTTATATATTCAGCCTTCAGATCCTGCATCTGATTGGTAAGGTGTTCTGCATCAGCTTGGAAATCCAAAGCAAATGTGTTGATGCTTTCAGCTTTTCTGACCTCTGCTTGAACTGCAAAGATTCTCGCCTCTGCCTGCTCAGTTTGGCTCTTGAGCTTTTCGAGAGCATCCTTGTAGCTTTTGCAAATATATTCAAGATCTGTAAGCTCTTTTTGGTGGACCATTAGCATATCCAAGGATTCTGCAAGTTTGGAGTTTGCAGCATTAGCCTGATCAACTCTGCTTTGGATGTTGACCTCGCAATCCTTTGCACTAGCGTTTATTCTTGCAACAGTTGTAGAAACATCTGTCTTGAATCGCTTGATCTGAGTATTTACATTCTTCAATGATCTATCTTTTTTATCTGCAAGGCGCATTGCCAGCGTGACAATCAAGTTCAATATGAAAGATATGCCGATTACAGTAAATAGAAATAAAAGATTGTCCATCACTCCTCCTACAAAACCTTGGCTATGAAATCTGCCCAAGATGAGGCACAAATATCTGCTTCTTTATATTGCTTTACACCATCGGAAAAAATCAGACAAGTATGCATTCCTGCTTTTTTGCTACCAATAACATCTTTTGAATAGCTATCTCCAACGTAAAGAATTTCCTCTGGCTTTAGCTTTAGACTGTCTATTAAAGCTTTAAATGGCGTTCTGGATGGCTTGAAGTGACCTAGATCTTCAGATGAGATTACCTTTTCAAAATACTCCTCCAGTCCCATTGCCTTTAACTTTACGCCAATTGGGAAATCAGAAAGAGCTGCCATTCTATAGCCAGCGCTTCTTAATCCATCAAGGGCTTTCTTTACATCCCTTGCACTCTTTATGGTTGCATATGACTTAATATATGAGTCATGGAGAATCAATTTCTCCTTATCACGATATTTCTTCTGACTCTTTATATCATCATTGCCATAGAAGAACATTGCTCCTCTTCTTGATATCTCGTCATAGCTCATAGAAGGAAGATCCTTGTATCCATCTTCCTTTCTGATAGCTTTTCGCATCTTGTTGTATTTTAGGGCAAAAGGAAGATGGAAAAGGGATGCTCTCACAAGACGGACATCCATCTTCCATTTAGGATAGAAGGTTCCATCTATATCAAAGCAAACAGCCTTTATTTGATGATCAGAGGCATATCCCATTATCTTCCCTTCTTTTGCTTGCTGTTTCTGACAGCAACCTTTGCCTTTTCCTCTAGCTTGCCCATCTTGGCTTTGTTACCAAGCTTACCAGCAGTTCCTTTCTTTTTGTTCTTGTGTTCCTTGAGTTCTTTGACTTTCTTCTGAACATCTGCATCAACTTTCTTTGGTCCCTTGTCATTGAGAGATGCATTTCTACGTCTTTCTCTTAAAGAGATTTCAACAGGAATATATGAGAATCCAAAGTCCTTTCTGATACAGTTCTTCAAATATGAAACGTAGGTATCAGGAAACTGGGAAATTCTATTTACAAAGAACAGGAATCGTACTGGATTCTCGCTAATCTGTGTTCCATAAAGTACTTTATAGTGTCCAGCAGCTCCTCTTGGTGGCTCTTGCTCACTTGTCCAGCGCTTAAGAGCGTTATTGACATCAGATGTATCGATTCTCTTATTAAGCTGTCTCCAAACTTGCCAAACCATATCCAATAGTTTTCCAATATCCTGACCTTCGAGTGCAGATATTGGCATCAATGGAGCAAAGTTCAGGATAGGGAACAGGAATCTAACTCTGTCCTTGATAGCTTCAAGCTCATTAGCCATACCAGATAGCTTATCAATTTTATTGAGAACCAGGATAATTCCCTTTCCTCTTCTAACAATCAATTGCGCAATCTTCTTGTCCTGCTCTGCGAGTCCTTCCTTAACATCAACCATCAGCAATACGACATCTGCTTCATCGATAGTCTTGATTGCTCTGTTTACAGAGTAATATTCAACATCCTCTTCAACTTTTGTCTTCCTTCTGATTCCTGCAGTATCGAGAACAGTGTACTCAGTTCCCTTATAGACGAAGGTTCCTCTCATAACGTCTCTTGTTGTTCCTGCAATATCGGAAACAATTGAGATATCACGTCCTGTCAAGAGATTTGTAAGAGTGGACTTACCTGTATTAGGTTTGCCCATGATAGCTATCTTGATAGTTTCTGGCTCTTCTGGAATCTCCTCTGTTCTCTCCATGTTAAGCATTCCAAGAATAGTATCTTCAAGCTCTTCGATTCCAAGTCCATGTGCTGCTGATATTCCAACAACTCTCTGGTATCCATAGCTGAAGTAGTTCCAAACAAGGTCATCCCTAGTTGTATCGTCAACTTTGTTTACAGCAAGTACAACCTTGTCCGTATATGGCCTGAGCTCCTTCAATAGCATCTGATCTTCGCCTGTGATCTCAGTTACATCCATCATGAAGATGATGATGTCACTCATTGATAGTAGGGAAAGAGACTTTTCTGAAACAGCAAAATCAAGTCCTTCCTTATCAAGCTTGACTCCACCTGAGTCAACAAGAGTTACAGGGTGGTTCCCCAAGAGCCAACGCTCTGGGATAGGATCGCGAGTAACTCCAGCTGTTGGATCTGTAATCGCTCTTCTTTTTCCAATCAGACGATTGAATAGTGTTGATTTGCCAACATTAGGTCTTCCTATGATGGAAATCAAAGGTAGATTTGTGTCGATGTCTGCCTTGTTTCTTATATCCAGTTTTTCCATATCTATTTTGCCTTATATTCCATGCCCACCCTGTTGATGGGATATCGATTAGATTAAGATAATTGTATCTGCTTTTACCATTTCTTCCAACAAGCACTTTCTCGCAACTTGTTTTCAGACCAAGAAAAAGAGCACTTCACTACTCTACAGGAATAATCAAAGCTTGAGAATAGTTAACAACGTAATATGCAAGCTTCTTTGTGGACGAAAGAACTCTATTGCGAGAGAGAAAGCAAAAGAATAAGATTAAACCATGAAAAAAAAGAGTGATAACAACAATAAGCATTCCAGGATTCGTTATGCTTTGATCTTTTCCATTATATTGGCAATCTACATTTGTATTCTTTTGGTTATTGCTCTTCCGCAAATTAAATCAAACATCGATAGCACATCTATTAAAGAACATGTGGCTCTATACAAGTCTCTTTGGAAGGAAAATGAGGAGTGGACAACTACTGTTTGCTACATGTATGACATCAATGGAGTCAAAGCGACAGAGCGAATGATCAAAACAAATGGAAATGATTATATGCATTCTGTAATGGAAAGCTTGCTACTCCCTTTGAGTGATGAAGAAATAAAAATGGGCCTCGTGACATATATTCCAACTAAGACAAAGCTTATTGGAATTACTGTTAGCAAAGGATATGTCTTTGTCGAATTAAGCAATGATATCCTATTCTCTTCAAACTTGGACAAGGCCATAAATCAGATAGAGATGACAATAAGGAATGCAATCAAGACAGAAGAGATATATATTATCTCAGATAAGGTCATAATTAATAAGCCCTCAAACGAGGGCTAGGTCAGAATGTAAAGCGCTCGATGCTTAGAGCTTTTCCAGTTTTCTTGTCGCATTCAATAACAACACCCTGAATAGAGCCCTTATCATCAGATACTTCACTCTTGAATGGAATCTGGGTCAATTGTCTCTCAATTGACAATGATGCCTTGAATCCAATAACACCATTTGTGTCTCCTGTGAGACCCAAATCTGTTATATAGGCACTTCCATTTGGAAGAATTCTCTCATCTGCTGTCTGCACATGTGTATGTGTTCCTACAACAGCTGATACTCTTCCATCTAAATAGAATGCCAAAGCTTCTTTTTCATCCGAGCTTTCTGCATGAAAGTCCACGAAAATCAAAGGAGTTTTCTTTCTGAGTCTCTCAACAGCCATTTCAACTTTCTTAAATGGATCATCGACATCATACATATCGACTCTACCTTGGCCATTTATGACTCCAATCTGTACATCTCCACACTCTTTTAATGTGTATCCTGTACCAACACATGGTTCTGGATAGTTTATTGGACGAAGAATGTCATCATTCTTTTCAAGAATTGGAAAGATGTCGTTCTTTTGCCAAATATGATTTCCGCTTGTGATGACATCAATGCCCATCTTCTTCATATCGTTATAGTTTTCTATCGTGATTCCATAACCAGATGCAGCATTCTCACCGTTTACGATAACGAATGAAACCTTCTTTTCCTTCACAATTGAAGAGAGCCCTAAGAAAAGGGCTCCCATACCGGATGAACCGGTTACGTCTCCAAGCATCATAACTCGGATTGTGTCACTCATTTTGCATACTCCACTACACGAGTTTCTCTGATAATGGTTACTTTGATCTTTCCTGGATATCTAAGTTCTGCTTCGATTCTAGAAGCAATACCTTGAGCTATCTTCTTAGCTTCTTCATCAGAAACCATATCGCTGTTAACCATTATTCTGAGCTCTCTTCCAGCTTGAATTGCAAATGCGTTATCAACACCTTCAAAGCCTTTGGCAATGTTCTCCAAGGACTCCAATCTCTTGATATAGTTATCCAGGCTTTCTCTTCTAGCGCCAGGACGAGCAGCGGATATTGCATCTGCAATCTGAACTATGATTGACTCAAGACAATTGACTTCAACGTCTCCATGGTGTGCAAGAACACAGTTAACGATCTTTGGATCCTCTCCAAGACGCTTAACAAGCTCTGCACCAAGCTCTGCATGGTTTGCTTCACTTTCGGTCTCAGCACCCTTACCAATATCGTGAAGAAGACCTCCACGCTTAGCAATCTCTGCATCAGCGCCTACTTCAGATGCAATCATACCAGCAAGTATTGCAACTTCTTTTGAGTGCAATAGTACATTCTGACCATAGGATGTTCTGAAGTGTAGACGTCCTAGAGCTCTGATAAGCTCTGTGCCCATATTGTGGATTCCAAGATCGAAGACAACCTTCTCACCTTCATCCACGATGATTCTGCCAACTTCTTTGGAAACTTTGTTAACAACTTCCTCGATTCTTGCAGGATGGATTCTTCCGTCCTGAACAAGACGCTCAAGAGCTACTCTAGCAATTTCCTTTCTGACAGGATCAAAGCATGAGATAACAACAGCTTCTGGAGTATCATCAATTATGATATCTACACCAGTGAGAGTCTCTAGAGTACGAATATTCCTACCTTCACGACCAATGATTCGTCCTTTCATCTCATCAGATGGCAAGCTAACACTTGTTGTTGTAATCTCACCAGAAACCTCAGTTGCAAGACGTTGAATGCTAGTTACTATGATATCTCTAGCCTTCTTGTCTGCCTGAAGTTGTGCTTCCTGCTCAATCTTGTTGATATAAACCTGACCATCATGCTCTGCTTTTTGGCGCATCATCTCAATGATTTGCTCTTCAGCTTGCTCTTTGGTCATTTGAGCAACATGCTCAAATTCCTTGTCCAAGAGAATCTTTCTTTCCTCTGCGTCCTTTTCTTTTTGACTTAGAGCTAAATCTCTCTCTCCTAGTTGTCGCTTAACAGCATCGATTTCCTGCTGCTTTTGATCAAGATTTTCTTCCTTTTGCAAAAGTCGTCTTTCACTCTTCTGCAACTCAAATCGTCTCTCTCTAGCCTCGCTGTCTAGGGCTTGTTGCTCCTTTTGAAGCTTATCTCTAGCCTCTAGAATGATCTCTTTGGCTTTAGCTTCAGCATTTTTGCAAGCATCTGCTTCTAAACGCTGAGCTTTCTGCTCAACAGAGGTCAACTTAAACTTTGCATAAATCCAACGGCCAATAAAGCCCGCTATAACACCAGCTATACAACATAGGAGGGATATCCATAATGTAAACATTACGACTACCTCCCTAATTTACTTGATAGTTTGAATAGTGAATCAAAGTTAGTCTACTGTCAAGCACAACTAGTTTTTTGGTGAAAAAAAGAAAAACCGTCACTTTTACATGACGGCTCAAGGTATAAACCTATTTTTTCTTCCCTCAGGAAGACTTCCAGCAGGGAGTAACCTACTTTCGATTACTTTGCTGAGGATCGACTATTTGTCAGCTTTCTTAGCCTTCTTAGCGTCCTTCTTCTCTGCTTTCTCTGTCTTTGATGCTGTCTTTTCAACAAGCTCCAAAATTACCATTTCAGCAGCATCTCCAAGTCTGTAACCAGTCTTGAGAATTCTTGTGTAACCGCCCTCGCGCTCTGCGAACATTGGAGCGATTTCCTTGAAGAGCTTGTCTAGGACAGCTTCGTCATAAACAAACTTGGCAATCTCACGTCTATTGTGAACACTGTCAACCTTAGCGCGTGTGATCATCTTTTCAGCCACTTTTCTAACTTCAAGTGCCTTAGCCTTTGTGGTCTCGATTCTCTCATATCTGAAGAGAGATGTGACCATGTTGCGCTTTAGAGCCTTGCGTTCAGCAGACTTACGAGAAAGCGCATTGAATCCAACTCTATGCCTCATTGTTCTCTACTTCCTTACTTTCTGGAACTTTAATAGATGTCTTTAATACACTGAAATCAGTCATGCCAAGAGTTAAGCCCCAATCTCTGAGCTTATCCTTAATCTCGGATAGAGACTTCTTACCGAAGTTTCTTGTCTTGCCAATTTCTTCTTCAGTCTTCTTTGCCAGATCTCCGATTGTCTTAATACCTGCATTCTTAAGGCAGTTAGAAGAACGAACTGTAAGCTCCAACTCCTCAACTGGAGTATCGAGAAGCTTCTTGATTCTCTCTTCTTCCTCATCAACCTCTTCGGTTGTGCAAATCTTATCTTCATCAAAGTTAATGAAGATAGTGAAGTGCTCCTTAATGATCTTTGCAGCTTCACCAAGAGCATTCTCAGGAGAGATAGTACCATCTGTGAAAATCTCAAGTGTTAGCTTGTCGTAATCATTTCTCTGGCCTACTCTTGTTGGCTCGATAGCATACTTAACTCTCTTAACTGGAGAGAAGAATGCATCGATACTGATTGTGCCTGGTTCTTCTGAATACTTCTCATTAAGTTCTGAAGGTACATAACCGCGACCAAGGTCAATCTGAACTTCCATCTCAAGATCACAGTCATCCATCATTGTGAAGATAACTAGGTCCTTGTTGGTTACAGTTACTTGATCTCTTTCGAAGTCTGCTCCAGTAATAACACCAGGTCCCTTACATGGGATTGTAATGATAGTACCTTCGCTTTCCTCTGGCATGCTAATCTGCAATTTCTTAATGGCTGCGATGATATCAGCAATATCCTCTCTCACACCAGTGAGTGATTCATACTCTGATGTGACCATATGAGCTTCTCTAAGATCTGTGTTCGAGAATGTTGTAAAGCGGATTGCTGTTACAGCATAACCCTGGATTGAGGAAAGAAGTACTCTGCGAAGTGTATTACCTACAGTAGTTCCGAATCCTCTCTCGAAAGGGTAAGCCACGAACTTTCCATAATCTGGAGTTGCAACTGTATGATCATAGATGATGCCGTTAGGTCTCTTAAAGCCCTTAAGAAGATTTTTTCTAGCCATGGTTACTCCTATAATATTATGCTACCGCTATGCGGCAGCCTCCATCAGGCGCTGTGCCTGATAGAAAAATCAGACACGGCGAGTCTTGCGTGGACGACAGCCATTGTGTGGAATTGGAGTTACATCCTTGATGGACTTTACCTTCAATCCGATAACACCGAGGGTTCTGATTGCGCTTTCACGACCAACTCCTGGTCCCTTTACGTAAACATTAACCTCTTTCAAGCCTGTGTCCATTGCCTTCTTAGCAGCTGTCTCACAAGTTACCTGAGCAGCATAAGGAGTGGATTTCTTTGCACCGCGGAAACCAAGACCACCAGCAGAAGCCCAAGAAATTGCGTTACCAGCAAGATCGGTAACTGTAATGATTGTATTGTTGAAGGTTGCCTGGATGTATACGTTTCCTTCCAGAACTGTCTTCTTTACTTTTTTCTTTAAGTTAGCCATTTCCTACCTTCCCTTATTTCTTCTTTCCTGCGACTGTCTTTTTTCTGCCCTTTCTTGTGCGAGCATTAGTCTTTGTTCTCTGACCTCTTACAGGAAGTCCCTTTCTGTGGCGAAGACCCCTGTAGCAGCCGATATCCATCAATCTCTTGATGTTCAAAGCTACTTCAGTTCTGAGATGACCCTCAATCTTGTACTCTTCTTCAAGTACTGTTCTGATTTTACCGATATCCTCGCTGGACAATGTGTTGATCCTAACATCTGGATCAATTCCAGTTTTTGCACAGATATCCATAGCTGACTTGTTTCCAATGCCATAGATATATGTAAGTGCGATCTTAACTGCCTTATTAGGCAAGTCAACACCTGCTATACGTGCCATTTTGGTCTCCTACCTTATTTCTGTCTCTGCTTGTGCTTTGGGTTCTCACAGATGATGCGAACAACACCGCCACGCCTAATAACTTTACACTTGTCACAAATTGGTTTGACACTTGCTCTTACTTTCATAGTTTAAGCTCCTAATTACATCTTATTGGTCTTGCGCTTCTTAGGGCGATACTCTTTATAGATTCTATGGCTAGCTAGCTCTTCTTCAAGCTTATCAACAATATCGATATCAACACCGACCAAGATGATCAATGATGTTCCACCAAAAAGCATAGCAATGCTTGAAGGTAGGTTGAAGATTAGCTGGACTAGAGTAGGAATCAAAGCGATAAATGCCAAGAAGATTGCACCACTGAATGCGATTCTGTTGGTGACCTTAGCAAGATAAGCCTCGAGCTGTGTTCTTGGCTTTCCTGTCTCCTTGTTGATTACAACATTACCCTTCTTATCCTTCATAAGTCCGTTGCCAACGCCAGGAATCATACCACCCTGAGCTCTAATGTTTTCAGCAACTTCAGTTGGGTTGAAAACTAGAGTTGTATAGAACATAGCAAAACCTAGAATCAGCAGTGTGTAGATGATTATATAGGGGGCACCCTGCGGATTTAAGAAATTTGCTACAGCCTGCAACCACTTTATATCTGTACTATATCCAAGCTGTAGAGGGAATGTAAGAAGTGCAGAAGCGAAGATTACTGGGATAACACCTGATGGGTTTATCTTTAGAGGAATACTTGACTCCTGGCCCTTGTACATCTTATTACCCTGTGTACGACCGGAATATACAACTTTAATCTTTCTCTTTGCTTTCTCTTCGTAGATAACGAGAGCAACAACAAAGAAGAACATAATAAGAACCACAATAAGGGAAACAGGATTGATAGTATGATTCTTCATTCCCTGTATCATGGAATAAATTGCGCTTGGAATACGTGCAGCAATACCAGCAAAGATCATCAATGAAATACCGTTTCCGATACCCTTTTGAGTAATTCTATCGCCCAACCAAACCAATAGCATTGATCCTGCTGTTACGCTGATCATTGCAACTGGGAAGAATGCTCCAACTGGAATTGCTAGCGCTCCTGGAATGCCACGAGCATACGCAGAAGCGGCTGCACCCTGAAGAACGCAGACCAAAACTGTGCCATAACGGGTATACTGCTGAATCTTCTTAGCGCCCTGAGGATCAGATGCAAGCTTCTTCATTGATGGAATAACCACCATCAGCAGCTGAACAATAATCTGCGTGCTGATGTATGGCATTACTCCCAACATGAAAATAGAGAAGTTTGCAAATGCACCACCGGAGAAGAAATTCAAGTATTCAGTAAAGCTATTGGAACTTGTGCTGAAGAAATTAAGTACTGCAGCAGGATTGATTCCTGGAATAGGAAGCATAGCTCCAATACGAGAAATAATTAGAATTCCAATCGTATAGAAGATTTTCTTCCTAATTCCCTTTATTCTGAATGATTCTACCAGAGTGTTTGCCATTTCACTTACCTTTTTACTTATCTAACTTCACCACCTGCAGCAGTGATCTTCTCTGCAGCTGTCTTTGAGCACTTAACGCCCTCAACAACTACCTTCTTTGTTAGTTCACCATCTGCAAGAATCTTTGCTGTAGTTTCCTTTCCCTTGATTACTCCTCTTTCTTTAAGAGTTTCGTTGGAAACTACCTCACCATTCTCGTATACTGCGTCGATTGTTGCAAGTGATACAGGCTGGTTTTCTTCCTTAAAAGGATAATTTGAGAAGCCACGTCTAGCTACACGTCTGTATAGTGGCATCTGTCCGCCTTCGAATCCTGGTCTAACACCACCACCGGAACGGCTGTTCTGGCCATCGTGACCACGACCGCAAGCTCTACCCTTTGAAGAAGCACCACGACCTACGATTGTCTTATTCTTTGTTGCGCCATATGGCTTAACAATCTGTGCCATAATTAAACCTCCTCAACCTTGACAAGGTGTTCAACAGTGCGAACCATGCCACGTGTGACTGGATTATCTTCACGAATCACGGAGCTGTTGATCTTTCCAAGTCCAAGAACCTTAACAGTTCTTCTCTGAACTGGAAGTGATCCAGCAACGCTTCTGATAAGAGTTATCTTTACTTGTGCCATTTTTAGCTCCACATTTCCTTCAGAGTCTTGCCTCTGGAATTAGCGACAGCCTTAGCATCATACAAATGCTCGAAAGCATCGAATGTAGCCTTAACTGTGTTGATGCCGTTTCTTGAACCAAGTGACTTTGAAAGAACGTCCTTGATACCTGCAGCATCACATACCAAACGAACTGCACCACCAGCGATAACACCAGTACCAGGAACAGCTGGCTTTAAGAGAACTGATGCACTCTTGAAGTTTCCAACCATCTCGTGTGGGATTGTGTTTCCCTTGAGAGGAACAGTAATCAAGCTTGACTTTGCCTTATCTGTTGCCTTTCTGATTGCATCTGTTACGTCGTTAGCTTTACCGAAGCCATAGCCAACTCTACCATCACCGTATCCTACAACTACAAGAGCAGCAAAAGAAAATCTCTTACCACCCTTTACAGTCTTGGAAACACGATTAAGCTTGACAAGCTTCTCTACGTAGCCTTCTTTGAATTCTTTATCTCTTGACTTTTCCATTACCTGCTCCTAGAACTTTACGCCGGCTTTTCTAGCGCCATCTGCGATGCTCTTTACAATACCGTGATAGAGGTAGCCGTTTCTATCGAATACTACTTCCTGGATATTCTTCTCTAAGAGCCTCTTTCCTACAGCTTCACCGAGCTTTTCAGCATCAGCAACTGTATTTCTGAGATCCTTGAATTCAGCTTCAACAGTAGATGCAGAAACCAGTGTATTGCCAACAGTGTCATCAATAGCCTGTACATACATGTGCAAGTTTGATCTGAACACTGTCAATCTTGGTCTGGTAGCGGTTCCAGAGATACTCTTTCTGATGTGAGCCTTTCTCTTGGCCTGCTTTCTTCTTTTATCAATCATTCTGTTCATAACCTAAACCGCCTTATTTCTTAGCACCGGACTTTCCAACCTTGCGGCGGATGTTCTCGGTATCGTACTTGATGCCCTTACCCTTATATGGCTCTGGCTGTCTGAGTGAGCGGATTTCAGCGCTAACCTGACCAACCTTAGCCTTATCGATACCGGAGATAGTAATCTTTCCAGTACCTTCAGAAGTAATAGCAATACCCTCTGGAATCATGTACTCAATAATTGTGGAGTAGCCAAGAGCAAGAGTAAGGATCTTTCCATCCTTGCTGAGCTCTGCTCTGAATCCAACACCATTGATCAAAAGAGTCTTTGAATAACCCTTTGATACACCTTCAACCATGTTATGGATGAGCTGGCGATATAGGCCGTGGTAGCTTCTTGAAGCCTTGTCGTCACCCTTTCTTGTAACAACAACTTCATTTGGCTGAATGTCGATTGAAACCTCTGGTCTAACTGCCTGTGTAAGAGTTCCCTTTGGACCTGTTACAGTAATTACACCATTCTCAAGCTTAACTGTTACACCTGCTGGAACAGCAACTGGCAACTTTCCGATTCTAGACATACTATCCTCTCTCCTTACCAGATTGTGCAAATAAGCTCGCCACCAACACGTGCTTCCTTAGCCTTCTTGCCAGTTACAACACCTGTTGAGGTTGAAACGACTACCACACCGATTCCGTTATATACGGAAGGCATATCCTTGTAACCGCAGTAAACACGGCGACCAGGAGTGGAGATACGATCAATGCCATGAATAACTGGCTTCTGATCATCTTCATACTTAAGGAAGATTCTAATGAATGTTAGATCGTCCTTAGTTACCTTCTTAAAATTCTTGATGAAACCTTCGTTCTTAAGGATTTTGATAATCTGGAGCTTAAGATTTGAAGCTGTTACATCAACCTTCTCATGCTTTGCCTGACTAGCATTTCTGATTTTAGTCAGCATATCTGCAATTGGATCACTAACTGCCATTTTCCTATCTCCTACCAGCTTGACTTTGTTACACCAGGAATCTGGCCTTCTGAAGCCAGCTTTCTGAAGCATAGTCTGCACATATCAAAATCGCGCATATATCCACGAGGTCTGCCACAAATTCTGCAACGATTATATCTTCTTGTTGAGAACTTTGGATCTTTCTTACTTTTTACGATTAAAGACTTCTTTGCCATTTTCTTTCAGTGCTCCTTACTTTGCGAACGGCATTCCGAGAGCCTTAAGCAAAGCATAGCCCTGCTCATCTGTTGTAGCTGAAGTAACGATTGCTACGTTCAAGCCACTTACTCTCTCGATCTTGTCATAGTCGATTTCCGGGAAGATGATCTGCTCGGTAATACCTAGAGAATAGTTTCCATTGCCATCGAAAGCATTTGGATTTACACCCTTGAAGTCCTTAACACGAGGAAGTGCGATAGAGATAAGTCTCTCAAGGAAATACCACATGTTATCTCCTCTTAGAGTTACCATTGCACCGATCTCCTGGCCCTCTCTAACCTTGAAGTTAGCGATGGACTTTCTTGCCTTTGTCTTTACAACATGCTGTCCAGTGATCTGCTCAAGCTCCTTAACAGCTGCATCAAGAAGCTTCTTGTTTGTTGTAGCCTCACCTACACCAACAGAGACAGTGATCTTCTCAATCTGAGGAATCTGCATTGGTGAGGAGAAATTAAACTCCTTCTGAAGTGCAGGTCTAACGATCTCAAGATACTTCTGCTTGAAATTTGGTACGAACTTCTCGTCTGCCATTTTAGAGCACCTCTCCTGTCTTCTTTGCGTAGCGGACCTTCTTTCCATCTACCATCTTGTATCCAATCTTTGAAATCTGGTTTCCCTTTGTCAAATAAGCAACATTGGAAACGTGGATTGGAGCTTCAATCTCCTCGATGCCACCCTTATCCTGAGGGTTTCTCTTCTTGATGGTCTTCTTGACCATGTTAGCACCTTGGACGTAAACCCTTTCATTCTTTGGGTCAACTTGCACAATCCTTCCTGTAAAGCCCTTGTCCTTACCAGCAATGATCATGACCTTGTCGTCTTTCTTTAGCTTCATTTTCTTCCCCTTACAACACTTCCGGTGCGAGAGAAACGATCTTCATGTACTTGTCTCTGAGTTCTCTAGCGACTGGTCCAAAGATACGCTTTCCGCGTGGGTTATTGTTGGCATCAATGATAACGCAAGCGTTGTCATCGAACCTGATGTAGGTACCGTCAGGTCTGCGGTATTCCTTTCTTGTTCGAACAATTACAGCCTTCAAAACATCGCCTTTCTTGATAGCTCCGTTTGGAAGAGCGTCCTTAACTGCAACAACGATAATGTCGCCTACTCCAGCAACATATCTGTGGCTGCCGCCGAGAACCTTGATGCACTGCACGCGCTTTGCACCACTGTTGTCCGCTACGTTCAAATAAGTCTGCATCTGTACCATGACTTTTCTCCTTAGCGTGCTCTCTCGACGACTTCTTCAAGTCTCCAGCACTTATCCTTGCTTAGGTGACGGCACTCTGCGATACGAACTGTATCTCCATAGTGAGCGTCGTTATTCTCGTCGTGAGCCTTGTATTTCTTTGTTGAGATCACGTACTTCTTATAGATTGGGTGAAGAGTTCTATCTGTAACCTGAACTACGATGGTCTTGTCCATCTTGTCGGAAACTACCAAACCAGTCATCCTTTTATTTCTTGATTCCATTTTCCGTGCCTCTCTTACTTAGATGTCTTCTCAATTCCAATGTCAATTGCATGGATTCTTGTATTGAGACGAGCAATGTTCTTCTTGGTATTTCTAATAGCCATTGGGTTATCCAGGTGGCCAAGAACTTTCTTCATTCTTAGATCTACCAACTCTCTTCTAAGCTCATCGCGCTTTGCAACGAGCTCTTTATAACTGAGTTCCTTATATGACTTCATACCCTACTCCTGTTCAGCGCGGGAAACAAACTTTGTCTTGATTGGAAGCTTGGATGCTGCGAGAGTCAATGCTTCTCTTGCGAGAGTCTCATCGATTCCTCCCATCTCAAACATGATAGCTCCAGTCTTAACAACTGCTACCCAGCCTTCTGGTGAACCTTTTCCGTTTCCCTGTCTTGTTTCTGCCGGTTTCTTTGTATATGGCATATCAGGGAAGATACGGATCCAAACCTTACCACCTCTCTTGACGTGACGAGTCATTGCAACTCTGGCAGCCTCAATCTGGCGGTTTGTAATCCAAAGTGGTTCAAGTGCCATCAAGCCATACTCACCAAAGGAGAGCTGGTTACCTCTATGTGCTACTGCATCGCGTGTTCCGCGCTGCTTCTTTCTGAATTTGATTCTCTTAGGACTAAGCATACTACTAACCCCTTGCCTCTACATCGGACTTCTTCTTTACAAGAGTTCCAATTGTATCATCTTCAGCCTTTGCATGATCATAGATCTCACCATTAAATACCCATACCTTGATACCAATAGCACCAAAAGATGTATTTGCTGTTGCAAAGCCGTAATCGATATCTGATCTGAGTGTGTGTAGTGGAACTCTTCCTTCCTTCATCCACTCTGTTCTAGCAATCTCAGCACCACCGAGACGACCTGAACACTTGATCTTGATACCCTGAACGCCACCAGCCATAGCTCTTGAGATTGCATTCTTTAGAGCTCTTCTGAAAGCGCCACGACCTTCAAGCTGCTTTGCGATGTTCTGAGCAATTAGCTGAGCATCACACTCTGGCTTCTTGATCTCCTTGATCTTGATCTGAACATTCTTCTCTGTAAGCTTCTGCATCTTATCTCTGAGCTTCTCTACGTTAGCTCCCTTTGCGCCAATGATGACACCTGGGCGAGCTGTAGCTACACAAAGAGTAACGCGCTGTGGCTTACGAATAATCTCTACATCACTGATTTCTGCGCCTGCAACTTCAGGGCAAGCCAGGAATGCCTTTCTCAATACAATGTCCTCGTGAAGAGTGTCAATGTACTCTCTTGGATCAACATACCACTTTGACTTCCAAGTCTTGTTGATACCTAGTCTAAGTCCAATTGGATTAACTTTCTGGCCCATTATTTGCCCACCTTTGCATTCTCGTCTACAACGACGGTAATATGAGACATTCTCTTTAGAAGGATGTCGCGCTTTCCGTGAGAACGTGCCCATACTCTCTTGAGTCTTGGACCCTCATTTACTCTGATCTCAGAAACGTAGAGAGATTCCTCATCAAGCTTCTTGTTCTGATCCAAAGCATTTGCGGCTGCGGACTTGAGAACTTTCAGAATGAGAGCGGATCCCTTCTGAGGCATTGCTTCGAGAATGGCAACAGCTTCAGTATATCCCTTACCTCTTACTAGGTTTGCAACAGGGCGTACCTTTGAAGGTGATACCATTAAATATTTAGCAACTGCTTTATAACCTGTCTTAGTTTCCATCATACTACCTACTACTTAGCCTTCTTGTCAGATGCGTGACCTCTGAAGTTCCTTGTAGGAGCGAACTCTCCGAGCTTGTGTCCTACTAGGTTTTCTGTTACGAAAACAGGAACCCATGTCTTGCCGTTATACACAGAAATTGTAAAACCTACCATCTCTGGGATGATCGTTGAGCTACGGGAGTAGGTCTTGATCATCTGCTTCTGACCAGCGTTATTTGATGCTTCTACCCTTTTAAGAAGCTTAGCTTCAATAAAAGGACCTTTCTTAATTGACCTTGCCATTTTCTACTCCTACTTGCGTCCCTTAACAATGAACTTGTTAGAAGGCTTCTTCTTAGAACGAGTCTTTGCACCCTTGGTTGGCTTACCCCATGGTGTTACTGGATGTCTACCAGCAGCTGTCTTACCTTCACCACCACCGTGTGGGTGATCGATTGGGTTCATGACAACACCTCTTACCTTAGGTCTCTTTCCAAGGTGTCTAGAAGCACCAGCCTTTCCAAGAGAAACGTTCATGTGGTCTTCGTTACCAAGTGTTCCGATTGTAGCGTAGCACTCGCCGAATACCATTCTCATCTCACCTGAAGGCAAGCGAAGTGTAACATAGTCACCTTCTTTAGCAACAACTGAAGCACTTAGACCTGCAGCTCTTACAAGCTGACCACCACGTCCAAGGTTCAATTCAACGTTATGTACAGCCAATCCGAGTGGGATGTTCTTCAATGGAAGAGCATTACCAACTGCTAGAGGAGCGTTTGGGCCAGAAACAACCTGTGTTCCAACCTGGATGCCCTTTGGAGCTAGGATATAGCGCTTCTCACCATCTGCATAAGCAACTAGTGCGATGTTTACGCTTCTGTTTGGATCATATTCAATGGTCTTTACAGTTCCAGGAACGCCATACTTGTTACGCTTGAAATCGATAATTCTATAAGCTCTCTTAGCGCCGCCGCCACGTCTTCTAACGCTGATGCGTCCGAAGGTGTCACGACCAGCCTTCTTAGGAAGAGCAACAGTAAGGGATTTCTCTGGCTTCTGAGCTGTGATTTCGCTTCTAACCAGAGTTACCTTCTGGCGGAGACCAGGAGTATTTGGTTTATATGTTTTTAGAGCCATCTTTCCTTTTCTCCTTAGATATTCTCAATGGCCGAGATTGACTGTCCCTTGGCCAATGTTACGACTGCTTTCTTCCAGCTTGCTGTGTAGCCCTTAATGTAGCCACCCTTTCCTCTGGAGAACTTTGGCTTACCGCCTACGTTCATGGTGTTACAAGCGATACAATCAACATTGAATAGCTCCTTGCAAGCACTCATGATTTCGAACTTATTAGCGTCCTTGCTAACCTGGAAGGTATACTTCTTGCACTCACTCTCACGAGCAAAGTTCGACTTCTCACTCAAAATTGGTTTAATGATTACCTGATCTGCTCTCATCTCTCTGCTCCTTAGTTCTCACCGTAGAAATCATTAAGATTTGAAGCTGCTCCCTTGAGCACGATAATCTTTCTTCCATAAAGAAGTTCCTTTGCGGAAAGCTTATCGTAAGCAAGTACGTGCAAATAAGGAATATTCCTAGCTGCACGGCGAAGCATGGCATCGTCATCCTTCATAATAAGAACTGTGCGCTGTCCTTCTGTCTCGAAAGCCTTCATGATAGCTGCAACATCCTTAGTCTTACCATTCTCGCTGGTGAAATCCTCAACAACTACAAGTCTTCCCTCTTCTACACCAAGTGTAAGAAGGCTCTTCATTGCAAGTCTCTTCATCTTCTTAGGCAGAGAGTATGAGTAATCTCTTGGCTTTGGTCCAAAGATTGTACCGCCACCAACGGTGATTGGAGACTTCTTGTCTCCTCTTCTTGCATTACCAGTTCCCTTCTGCTTATAAGGCTTAGTATTGCTGTAATTGACCTCAGCACGGGTCTTTGTACATGCAGTTCCGACGCGGCGGTTTGCTGCTTCATTTCTGATGGCATGGTAAATAGATCCTGTTGATACCTGAACTCCGAATACCTCTTCGTTCAATGCAATTGTTCCGATCTCTTTACCGGCTGTGGAAAATACTTTCTGTTCCATATTCTCTACCTAACCTACTTCTTAACTGCTTTCTTAACGATAACAGTACCATCAGTTGCGCCAGGAATAGCACCCTTAACCATAAGGACCTGCATCTCTGAGTCTACTGCTACAACCTTCAAATTCTGAACGGTTACTCTCTCACTACCCATGTGACCAGCCATTTTCTGACCCTTGAATGTGTGAGAAGGAGTAGATGACATAGCTGTACCACCAAGATCTCTGTGGAACTTTGAGCCATGTGTTGCTCTACCGCCGCCGAAGCCATAGCGCTTCATACCGCCCTGGAAACCCTTACCTTTGCTGGTTCCGGTTACATCAACGAAAGCTACATCTTTAAACAAGTCAACGCCTAGTGTATCCCCTACTGATACTTCGTTGTCGAAATCTCTCATTTCAACGACGGTCTTCTTTGGCTCGCATACGTCTGTGAACTGGCCTGCAAAAGGCTTTGTTGTTCTAGACTTCTTTCTCTCGCCAGAAGCAAGAACTGCTGCACAATAGCCGTTCTTCTCTTCGGTTCTATTTGCGATGACTACATTATCTTCAATCTTAATTACAGTCACAGGAGTTAGTCTTCCGAAACTATCAAACACCTGTGTCATTCCAACTTTTTTGCCGATAAGCCCTAACATCTCTTACCTCAACTTTACTGTCTAATCTCAACATCCACACCAGCTGGGAGCTCAAGTTTCATCAGGGCTTCAACAACCTTCTGGGTTGGATCCAGGATGTCAATCAATCTCTTGTGTGTTCTCATTTCAAACTGTTCACGACTCTTCTTATTTACATGTGGTGATCTGAGGACAGTGTACTTGTTGATACGTGTAGGAAGTGGAACCGGACCTGATACCTGTGCACCTGCTCTTACAACAGTCTGGACAATAGCCTTTGAGCTCTGCTCAACAAGCTCTACGTCAAATCCCCTCAACTTCACACGAATTCTTTCGTTTGCCATTTAAAAAATCTCCAAAAAATCAATAGGCAGCCCGGGAATCCCCCGAGCTTACCTTAGTTTAAGTTTAATTACTCTGTGATCTCAGTAACCTGGCCTGAAGCAACAGTTCTTCCGCCCTCTCTGATAGCGAAGCGAAGTCCCTTGTCCATAGCAACTGGGTGAATGAGTTCAACATTGATCTCAGTGTGATCGCCAGGCATAACCATTTCCTTTCCAGCTGGAAGGTGACATGTACCTGTGATATCTGTTGTTCTGAAGTAGAACTGAGGTCTGTAACCATCGAAGAATGGTGAGTGTCTACCACCTTCTTCCTTAGATAGTACGTAGATTGTTCCTGTGAACTTCTGGTGAGGAGTAATTGAATTTGGCTTAGCAAGAACCTGACCTCTTACAACTTCCTTCTTATCTACACCTCTGAGGAGTGCTCCGATGTTATCTCCAGCCTGACCTTCGTCAAGAAGCTTGTTGAACATTTCAACACCTGTAACAACAGAGTTCTTTGTTTCCTTAATACCAACAATCTGTACTGGATCGTTTACGTGGATAACACCGCGCTCAACTCTACCTGTAACTACTGTACCTCTTCCTGAAATTGAGAAGATGTCCTCGATTGGCATCAAGAATGGCTGATCGATTGCCCTCTCTGGCTGTGGGATGTAAGCATCCATTGCG
Source organism: uncultured Spirochaetales bacterium (assembly GCA_934276485.1). Lineage (GTDB taxonomy): Bacteria > Spirochaetota > Spirochaetia > Sphaerochaetales > Sphaerochaetaceae > Ornithospirochaeta. Next base: position 35,057 of record CAKQTE010000134.1, read on the forward strand.
TCGAGAAGTTCGTCGATGCACTTCTGAGCTTCTGGATCGTCTGGGTTTGTCATAGCAACATAAGCTGAACCCTTGATAACAGGAGCGTTAGCACCGTCGAAGCCGTACTCTGTGAGAAGGTCTCTCATTTCCTCTTCTACGAGCTCAATTAGATCTGGATCGTCTACCTGATCACACTTGTTGATGAATACGATGATTGCTGGAACACCTACCTGTCTAGCAAGAAGGATGTGCTCTTTTGTCTGAGCCATAGCACCATCAGTTGCAGCTACTACGAGGATAGCTCCATCCATCTGAGCAGCACCTGTGATCATGTTCTTGATGTAGTCAGCGTGACCGGGGCAGTCTACGTGAGCATAGTGTCTGTTCTTTGACTGATACTCAACGTGTCTTGTGTTGATAGTGATACCTCTCTCCTTCTCTTCTGGTGCATTGTCAATTGCATCATAAGCAAGGGCCTTGTCGCCGAACAACTTCGCACAATGTGAAGTAATTGCAGCTGTGAGAGTGGTCTTACCATGGTCTACGTGACCAATAGTACCTACGTTTACGTGTGGCTTAGTTCTCTCGAATTTTTCCTTAGCCATCAGTTCCTCCTTGTGGTCAATACCACAAATTTTGATATCGCTATAAAGGCCCAAGCCTTTATCGTTTGCGTGAGACAACTGATTGCCATTTACGACTTTAAGATGTTCCAGAGGTCGAAGGCATTAATCCTGCGACATACGTTTTAAATCATAAAAACCCAAAATCCGGAACCACCTTATCGCCACAGCAATCGGTTTGGCTCTTTGTCGACTCGTAGAAAAAATTGTCCTACCAAATGTCGACACCTTAGCTACTATATTTGTTTTTTCAAATCATGTCAACTAATTCATTATAAGAAAAGGATTACCATTTTATTTATGTTATTTTGGTGCTATTTTTGGGCAAATTCATGCTATAAATGTCCATTTTTGCCTATCCTTTATTTATATATGCTTATCATTTTGACTCTTTTGGCTTTTTAATTTAAATTTTGTCCTGGAGAGTATTATGAAGGAAGTTACATTCACTCCACATGGAGTATGCTCAAGAAAGATTAATTTCAATCTTGATGATAATGGATGCATTCACGACCTGAAGTTTGAAGGCGGATGCAATGGAAACCTAAAAGCTATTGGTAAGCTTTGCGAAGGCGAGAAAGCTGAAAAGATCATTGGAATTTTGAAAGGCAATACTTGCGGACCAAGAAGCACAAGCTGTGCAGATCAGCTAGCTAAGGCTCTAGAAGAGAACCTATAGCACGAGAGGAAGTATGCGCTTCCTCTTTTTTCATCTAACAATACCTTTTAGCATCAAGTATCCAACAAAGTCATAGTATATATCTCTATGAGCAAACACTTCCCCATCCTCTATGAAGATAGATTCAATGGAAAGAGCGTTGACTGTATCTTCAATATCCAGTAGTTCATCATTATCGATTTTCTCAAGATACAAAGGAAGAATAGACTCTCGAAAGAGTTCGTTGCCATTCTTCTTTTCAAACATCTCTATTCTGGAAATTACAGATACTTGGCTAAACCAATGCGTTATTAGCTTATAGCTTTCATGTGAAAACTTTGATGCGTATTCTGAAAGTGAATAAAAATCGTCGTAATCCACTACTTGTCCTTTATGTAAAAAGGACCGGATAACCGGTCCTTTGAACTACCATCTGATGTGGCTGAAAGCCTTGTTTGCTTCTGCCATGCGGTGTACATCTTCCTTCTTCTTGAAAGCTGCACCTGTTGAATTGTATGCATCAACTAGCTCATCAGCAAGCTTTGCTGACATGCTCTTTCCATTTCTAGAACGAGCTGCTGCGATAATCCATCTCATTGAAAGAGCTTCTCTTCTGCTTTCTCTGATTTCAACTGGAACCTGGTAAGTTGCACCACCGACACGTCTCGATTTGATCTCAACAACTGGCTTTACATTGTCGACAGCCTTGTTGAATACATCGATTGCATTCTCACCTGTCTTCTCTGCAATTGCATCAAGTGCAGAATATAGGATCTTTGAAGAAGTTGACTTCTTTCCATCAAGCATCATTCTGCAAATGAACTTCTCTACTACTGTGCTATTGTAGATAGCATCTGGCTGTACCTTTCTAACAGGAGTTTTAAGTCTTGACATATCTCTTTCCTCCTCCTATCAAGCCTTTGGCTTCTTAGCACCGTACTTAGAGCGGCTTCTCTTTCTGTCGTTAACACCAAGAGTATCCTTAGATCCTCTGATGATGTGGTATCTTACACCAGGAAGGTCCTTAACTCTTCCACCTCTGATAAGAACAACAGAGTGCTCCTGCAAGTTGTGTCCAATACCAGGGATATAAGCTGTAACTTCAATTCCATTTGAAAGACGAACTCTGGCGACCTTTCTAAGAGCTGAGTTTGGCTTCTTAGGAGTTACTGTCATAACTCTAGTGCAAACGCCTCTCTTCTGTGGGCATCCCTCAAGAGCTGGAGATTTTGTCTTGCTCTTGGATGTGGTTCTACCCTTCCTAATTAGCTGATTAATTGTAGGCATCTTTAGTGACGCTCCTTATCTTGATTGATCTACATACATAGATCGATGCCGCAATGCGACAATTTATATTTAACCATGGTCAGCATGAGCTGAAATCAGACTCCCTCAAGGAGAGACGCCAACAGGCGCCTACTCCTCTGTTAGAGGTTCGTCTTCTGCGACATCAGCTCCCACAGTCTTCATATCTGCAATATCCTCGATATCCAAGTCTTCCTCAACAAAGGAATCTGCTTTTCTTTCCTTTCTTGCCTTATCGACTTCTTTCTGGAGTTCGAGAAGCTTTTCATCTTCATCAAGGTGAACGGTTCTGTATCTCTTAAGTCCTGTACCTGCAGGGATAAGATGTCCAATGATAACGTTCTCCTTGAGACCTCTCAGCTCATCCTTTTTACCAGCAATAGCAGCATTAGTCAATACTTTGGTTGTGGAGAGGAATGAAGCTGCTGAGATAAATGACTCTACAGTAAGTGCTGCATCGGATACACCCTGAAGAACAGGTCTTCCAATTGCAGGAGTCAATCCCTTAGCCTTAACCTCTGCGTTAACACTATCGAACAAATGCTTGTCAACTTTCTGCATCTTGATGAATTGAGTATCACCAGCTCTTAGAACCTCAACTTTCTTGAGCATCTGACGAATGATGATTCCAAGGTGCTTCTCGTTGATCTCTACGCCCTGCATTCTATAAACCTTCTGAATTGCGTTAACAAGGAAGGCTAGAACTGCATTCTGTCCAAGAACATCGAGAACTTCTCTTGAAGTAACAGGCTCATCGCAAAGTGGATCTCCTGCCTTAACCTCATCCCCTTCTCTTACAAGAAGGATTGCATCCTTTGTATATACCTTGTGTGGATGCATTGTTCCAAAAGCGTCCTCAATTGTAACAGTAGTTGAACCACTATTAGCGCTTGCAAGCTGAACACTCTTAACCATACCGCTAACTCTAGCAAGGATGATTGGGTTAATCTTGTTAGAAGAAGCAACCTTACCATGACGAGCTTCAAAGAGAGCATCGACCTGAGGAAGACCTCCCGCGATATCCTGAGTTGTTGTGCTATCCTTTGATACTCTTGCGATAACATCACCAGCTTCAACAAACTCACCCTTCTCCTTAACAAGCATGTAAGCTCCACCAGGAATCTGGTAGCTATTAATGTTGCCGCTATCTGTCTTGATAATAACAGTTGGTCTGAAAGCACCCAAGTGAGCACTTGGAACAACCATCATATCAACCTCACCAGCCTCATTGAAGAGCTTTCTGTATGTTTTGTCTTCAACGAAATCACTCATATCCTCAACGACACCAGACTCTTCTGCAATGATTGGATCGGAGAATGGATCGAATGTGATGATATCTGTATCAGCTTCAACAACCTGTCCTTCTGAAACGAATAGCTCTGAACCAGCTGGAACTGGGTATTCAGTTGTAGAACCTACAACGAAAGCTCTGTCTCCAATAATGCAAAGCTTTCCGTTCTGATTAGCATCTACTGTGTCACCATTCTTAGCAACAAATAGAGGATAGCCCTTACCTACAGCACCGCCATTTTCAACAAGAAGCTGTGAATATCTTCCAGAAACTTCCTCTAGGATTCTTGTAGCACTTAGGTGTCCCTTTCTTGGGAAGAGCTTCTGTCCTCTTGCGTTGTCAATCAATAGGCCCTTGATAGCGCTGATGATTACAGGATAAGCAAATGAGAGCTTGTTCTCCTTAGTAGATGTAGAAGCTGTACCTCCAACGTGGAAGGTTCTCATGGTTAGCTGTGTACCTGGCTGACCGATGGACTGAGCTGCGATAATACCTACGGCCTCACCGATTTCAACTGTTCTGTTAGTAGCCAAGTTTCTACCATAACACTTTCTACATACACCATGCTCACTTTCACAAGTAAGTACTGTTCTCATGAGTACTTTCTCAACGCCAGCAGCTTCAATCTGACTTGCTGTCTCATCGCTGATTTCCTCGTTAGCCTTTGCAAGAACAACGGAGTGTCCATTCTCATCCTTCAAGAATGGGTGATATACATCTTCAACAGGACATGAACCAACAATTCTGGAAGCAAGAGATTCTACTACAGAGTCTCCATCCTTAACTGCAGATACCCACATACCGTTGATTGTATGACAATCTTCTTCAGATACAACAACATCCTGAGCAACATCAACAAGCTTTCTTGTAAGATATCCAGCCTTAGCTGTCTTAAGAGCAGTATCAGTAAGACCCTTTCTAGCACCGTTTGAAGAAATGAAGAATTCCATGATTGAAAGTCCTTCCTTGAAGTTGGACTTAACTGGAACGTCGATAACCTTACCATTAGGCTTAGTCATCAAACCTCTCATCGCACCAAGCTGTCTGATCTGAGTCTTAGAACCTCTCGCACCTGAGTCAGCCATCATAAATAGAGGGTTGAATCCATGCTGGCTCTTCTTGAGCTCATCCATAAGAACGTTTGTGAGCTTCTCGTTTGTTTCTGTCCAAACTTCGATAACTCTGTTGTATCTCTCTTCCTGAGTGATCTGTCCATCGTGGAACTGCTGAGATACAACTGCTTGCTTCTCGTTTGCTTCTTCGATGATTCCAGCTTTCTCGTCAGGAACGATCATATCTGATAGACCAATTGTTGCACCAAATAGAGTTGCGTACTTGAATCCAAGATCCTTTACAGAATCCAAGAGCTCTACAGCAACACTTGGCTTTCTATTCTTGATAGTTGCACCAATGAGCTTCTTCAGCTGCTTATCGCCTAGACAGTAGTTCTGGTATGGGATTCCCTGTGGAATTGAAGAGTTGAAGATGATTCTTCCTGGAGTTGTCTCAATCCACATCTTTCCATCAGCAACGCCCTTATTGCCATTTGCATCAACAAATTCAAGGCCATCCTTCAAGCGATAGTAAATCTTCTCATTGTAGCTAACAGCCTTCATATCAATAGCAGCTTCGATTTCTGCAATTGATTCAAAGTGCTTTCTATTCTCTCCTCTGTCGAGGTCCTCTCTTTCCTTGGTTAGGTAGTAAATACCCAAGACCATGTCCTGAGATGGGAATGCAATTGGCTTTCCGTTAGCAGGGTCAAGAAGGTTTGTAGTTGAAAGCATAAGTGTCCAACACTCAAGCTGAGCTGCCTGTGTGAGTGGAACGTGAATAGCCATCTGGTCTCCATCGAAGTCTGCGTTGAATGCATGACATACAAGTGGATGGAGCTTAAGAGCCTTACCTTCAACCAAAACTGGCTCGAATGCCTGAATACCTAGTCTATGTAGAGTTGGAGCTCTGTTAAGCATAACAGGGTGCTCTTTAACTACATCATCAAGAATTGACCATACCTCTGGAGCTTCCTGCTCAACAAGGAGCTTTGCCCTCTTCATGTTCTGAGCTACATCATCCTGAACAAGCTTGCGCATGATAAATGGCTTATAAAGCTCAAGAGCCATCTTAGCAGGAACACCACACTGGTGCATTCTCAACTCTGGTCCTACAACGATTACAGATCTTCCTGAGTAGTCAACACGCTTACCAAGGAGGTTCTGTCTAAATCTACCCTGCTTACCCTTTAGAACATCAGAAAGAGACTTAAGATCTCTCTTTGAAGATCCCTTTGTTGGGTTTGCTGTCTTAGAGTTGTCGAATAGAGAGTCAACTGCTTCCTGAAGCATTCTCTTCTCGTTTCTGATGATGATATCAGGAGCTTGGATCTGAATGAGTCTAGAAAGTCTGTTGTTTCTATTGATAACTCTTCTATATAGTTCATTGAGGTCAGTTGTTGCGAATCTACCACCATCTAGCTGAACCATAGGTCTTAGATCTGGTGGAATTACTGGAATAACCTTGAGGATCATCCACTCAGGCTTGTTTCCAGACTTCAAGAAATCTTCGCAATACTTGATTCTTGAAAGGAGCTTGTTGTCAATCTTGTTGTTAGCTTCTTCCTTCTTTGAAAGCTCTGTTCTCAATGTTTCAGATAGAGTCTCTAGATCTAGATTCACCAATAGCTCATTGATAGCTTCAGCGCCCATTCCTGCCTTAAAGCCTTCGCCATATTTGTCGTATGCAGCGTAGTACTCATCCTCAGTAAGAACCTGATTGAGCTTTAGGTCTGTATCCTGACCAGGATCAGTTACGACATATTTCTCGTAGCTGAGAATCTCCATGAGCTCTGCTCTCTTGATATCAAGCAAGTAGCTCATGATAGATGGAGTTGATCTATAGAACCAAATATGTGCAACAGGAGCTGCGAGAGTAATGTGACCAATTCTCTCACGGCGAACCTTAGTATCTGTAACTTCAACACCACAACGGTCGCAAACTACGCCCTTGTATCTGTTGGATTTAAACTTACCACACCAGCACTCCCACTCTTTGGTAGTACCGAAAATTCTCTCACAGAAAAGTCCATCTCTTTCTGGACGAAGAGAACGGTAATTTATTGTCTCTGGCTTCTTAACTTCTCCATAGGACCAGGCAAGAATCTGCTCTGGAGATGCGAGCTTAATCCTAATTGAGCTAAAATCCTGAATTTCTTTCATCCGAATCCTTCCTCCTAGAAAGTTCCCTTTTCTTTCTTCTGAATCAATTCCTCGTCACGCTCTGTGAGTGGAACCTGCTTTTCGTTCTCATCGTATACTGAGATATCCAATGCCAAGCCTCTGATTTCCTGTACAAGTACATTGAATGCCTCTGGCATTGAAGCAGTCTGTGTAGACTCGCCCTTAACGATGGACTCGTAGATCTGAACTCTACCCTTCATATCATCGGACTTGATAGTCAAAAGCTCCTGGAGAGTATTTGCAGCACCATATGCTTCGAATGCCCAAACTTCCATTTCTCCAAGTCTCTGTCCTCCGAACATAGCCTTACCACCAAGTGGCTGCTGAGTAACAAGTGAGTATGGACCAGTTGATCTTGCGTGCATCTTGTCATCAACAAGGTGATGGAGCTTCAAGTAGTAGATGTATCCACAGAATACTGGATTAACAAATGGAATACCTGTTCTACCATCGTATAGAGTTGTCTTACTGTTCTTAGGAAGACCTGCAGCTTCCATTTCCTTTTCAATCTGTTCCATTGAAGCAGACTGGAAGACAGGAGTCTTATACCACTTATCATTACCAACGGCAGCCCAACCCAACTGAGTTTCCATAAGCTGACCGATGTTCATTCTTGAAGGTACACCAAGTGGGTTCAAACAAACATCTAGTGGAGTACCATCTTCCATGTATGGCATATCCTCTTCAGGAAGTACACGTGAAACGACACCCTTGTTACCATGTCTACCAGCCATCTTATCTCCCTGCTTTAGCTTACGCTTTGTAGCAATGAGAACCTTGATTGACTGCTCAACACCTGGCTGCAACTCATCCTTATCGCTCTTCCTTAGGCGCTGGATATCGATAACAGTTCCCTCTGTTCCGTGTGGAACCTTCAAGGAGCTGTCTCTAACTTCCTTAGCCTTCTCACCGAAGATAGAGTTCAAGAGCTTAACTTCTGGAGTTGCATCAGCTTCTGATTTAGGTGTTACCTTACCTACCAAGATATTTCCTGGACGTACATATGTGCCTACACATACGATACCTTCTGCATCCAAGTGCTCAAGCAGCTTGTCGGATGTATTAGGGATATCTCTTGTAAGTCGCTCTGGTCCAAGCTTTGTCTCTCTGATATCAATGGAGAATTCCTTGATATGGATAGAAGTATAGATATCTTCTCTTACAACTCTTTCTGAGATAAGAACAGCGTCCTCGTAGTTGTAACCATTCCATGGAACAAATCCAACAAGAATGTTTCTACCTAGAGCAAGCTCTCCATTCTGTGTTGCAGGACCATCAGCAAGAACGTCTCCTGCATCAACATGGTCACCAACAGAAACGATTGGCTTCTGGTTCATACAGCTATCCTGGTTTGTTCTCTCGAACTTGTGAACCTCATAGCTATCGAGCTCGCCTTCGATCTCAGCCTTTTCTGGAGCAATCTTGATGATTGTTGAAGAAACATACTTAACAGTACCAGCGCGTCTAGCCTTGATAAGAACACCTGAGTCGTATGCAGTTCTCTGCTCCATACCAGTACCTACTCTTGGAGCCTCTGGGAATACAAGAGGAACAGCCTGACGCTGCATGTTTGATCCCATGAGGGCACGGTTAGCGTCATCGTGCTCCAAGAATGGAATAAGAGATGTTGCGACAGATACTACCTGTCTTGGTGAAACATCCATCCACTGGATTTCCTCAGGTCTAGCTGTTGAATAGTCGCCCTTACTTCTAACAGAGATTTCCTCTTCTACAAAGTGTCCATCTGCAGTGATCTTAGCGTTACCCTGAGCAATTGTTGCTCTCTCTTCGTCGTTAGCATCAAGATACTTAACTTCGTTTGTTACAACACCATTGACAACTCTTCTATATGGAGTCTCCAAGAAACCATACTCATTGATATGAGCATAGTTAGCGAGAGAAAGAATAAGACCAATGTTTGAACCTTCAGGAGTTTCAATAGGACAGATTCTTCCATAGTGAGTATAGTGTACGTCTCTGACTTCGTAGATAGCTCTAGCAGAAGATCTTGAAAGACCGCCCTTAGGACCAAGAGCAGAAACTCTTCTCTTGTGAGTAAGCTCAGCAAGTGGGTTTACCTGGTCCATGAACTGTGAAAGCTGGGATGAGCCGAAGAACTCCTTGATAGCGCCAACGATTGGCTTGATGGAGATTACTTCCTGTGGCTTGATATCGTCATCTGCGATATTCATCTTCTCTCTAGCAGCCTTTGCCATTCTAGAGAAAGCATCCAGGATATTGTTCTGCAACAATTCACCAACTGTTCTTACTCTTCTGTTTCCAAGAGCATCGATATCATCTTCCTTGATCTGTCCATTACAGAACTGGATAAGGCAAGATACAGTATTGATAACATCTGTTGGAACAAGGCTAGTCTTTACTTCGTACTTTTCCTCGTCCATTGAATAGAACTTCTTGTTTAGCTTATGTCTACCAATATCAGAAAGCTCAAATCCTCTTGCGTTGAGGAAGAACTCCTGGAAATAAGCAATGATTCTCTTTGGATCAGGGAATGTCTTTAAGTTCTGTGGGAGTGAGTTCTTACAAGCCTCTACAATACATCCGATGTACTGGTTCTGGAACTCCTCGCCTTCCTCGTGACGGAATGCAGGACAGAAAACTCTCTCTTTTTTCAAAGTCTTTAGGACAGCCATAGCTGGAGCATCCAAATCAGGAGCATTGGTATCTACAACCTTGATCTCCTGGATGCCCTTATCACTAAGTTCAGCGAGCTCGTTGATTCCAAGCTCATCACCTGCACAGAAGATAATCTCGTTGTTGTTATCGAGAATATCCTCAAATGAGAAATAGTGATCACCTTCCTGAGCATTTGCTGTTGGAACAACCTTTGACTCATAGAATGAAGAAACAATCTTATTTCTTGTATCAATTCCAAGTACTCTCATGAAGAAAGTCACCAAGAAAGGCTTCTTTCCAAATGATACCTGGATGATATTGTTGACCTTCTTTCTTTCGTTAGCTGCAGAGTTCTCGCTCTTCTTGTTGTCTGTCTTCTCGTTCTTTCTAGCAAGAACAAACTCAAGCTTTGTTCCTGCATATGGATAAAGTGTTCCATAGTATAGAGAAGAAGCATCGTTCTTCTTACCTTCCTTGAAAACAACGCCAGGTGAACGAACAATCTGAGAAACGATTACACGCTCTGCTCCGTTAACGATGAAGGTACCACGATCTGTCATCAACGGGAAATCACCAAAGAAAATCTCTCTTTCTCTGATTTCACCATTCTTGGTTTCAAGAGAAACCTTAGCCTTTACAGGAACACCAAATGTACGACCCTTCTTCTTACACTCTGATTCAGAGTATTTGATGCCATCCATATCAACTGTATATCCACCATAGTTAACAACCATGTCTTCATTTGGGGATTTAATTGGGAAAGTTGCATTGAATACTTTCTCAAGACCATAGGATGGATCTGGAGCCTCTCCATTGAGAACCTTATCTAGCTGTAGGAATTTCTTGTAAGATTCGGTTTGAATACCAATAAGATCCGGAAGTTCGCATACTTCAGGAAGCTCAGAACCGATATCTACTCTCTTTATAGCCTTACCGTTGCCGGCCATCATTGTACCTCCATAAAGCACTGAAAATGCTTCATTTTAATCGGGTTTCATAATACGCGTTATGCCATCGGAGTCCCGATGGCATACCATCCCGTCCAAGAAAGAGGACGGGCAATTATAATTTGTGGTGTTATTTTACTTCGACAACACAACCAGCAGCCTCTAGCTTCTCCTTCATTGAAGCAGCCTCTTCCTTAGATACTGCTTCCTTGAGAACGCCGCCAGCCTCACAAAGTTCCTTAGCTTCCTTTAGTCCAAGACCTGTAAGAGCTCTAACTTCCTTAATGCAAGCGATCTTCTTAGCAGCGTCAACTGACTTTAGAACTACGTTGAACTCTGTCTGCTCTTCAACAGCCTCAGCAGCAGCTCCAGCAGCTGGACCTGCAACTGCAGCAGCTGCAGCAACAACACCGAACTTCTCTTCCATCATCTTGATGAGATCTGAGATTTCCATAACGCTCATGTTTGCGATGGATTCTAGGATTTCTTCTTTAGTAGCCATATTATCTTCTCCTATAAAAATTTATTTAGACGGTCTAGCAGGTTACGTGAAGACTAGGACCGTATTTTGTTTAGTTTTCAGCTACAGCGCCGCCCTTGGATTCTACGTAAGCCAAGAGTGTAGCAGCAAGCTTCTGTACAGGTGCCTTCATTGTTCCCATCAAAGAAGCAATGAGTTCCAGCTTGGTTGGGAGCTTGGAAATTTCCTCGATCTGCTCAGCTGTCAAAAGCTCGTTGCCTAGCAATGCGCCCTTAACCTGAACATTAACGCCATCTTTTGCAGCAGCGAAGAGAACCTTTGCTACGACGTTAGCTGTATCACCCTTAACAAGTGCAACAGCTGTTGGTCCTACCATTTGATCCTCTGCACCAGACTTCTCAAGATCCTTAAGAGCAATCTTTGCATATCTGTTCTTTACAACTCTATATGCACCTTCGTCCTTTCTTAGGCTCTTTCTGATGTTTGTAATCTGCTCTACAGTCATTCCTCTGTAGTCAGTGAAGATAAATCCGTCATATCCAGCAAACTCATCTTTGAGAGCTTTTACGGCATCTTCCTTAGCTGGGGTTACGTGTGCCTTAAATTCTGCCATTCTGTACCTCCTTAAGCATTGGTTGATGCAAGAGCATCTTTAACGTCTACATGGACACCAGGACCCATTGTTGATGAAAGTGCTACAGAAACAACAAAGTCACCCTTTGCATCTGCTGGCTTCTTTCTAACAATCTCATCGATAACTGTCTTTGCGTTCTCGACAATCTTGTTCAACTCCATATCTACCTTACCTACAGCTAGGTGAACAACACCTGTCTTGTCAGAACGGAACTCAGTTCTTCCCTTGTTTAGTTCTGCAAGTGCTTCCTTGATGTCGTTAGTAACTGTGTGTGTCTTTGGGTTAGGCATAAGGCCTCTTCTTCCGAGGATTGGTCCAAGTCTACCTACGTCCTTCATCATGTCAGGAGTTGCAACTGCGACATCGAAGTCCATCCATCCGCCTCTTACCTTCTCGATAAGCTCTGCGTCACCAACATAAGCTGCACCAGCATCCAAAGCTTCCTGTGCCTTATCGCCCTTAGCGAAAACAAGGATTCTCTTCTGTGCTGAGAACTGGTTTGGAAGTACTACTGTATCTCTGACAGACTGGCTCTTCTTGAGAGTAAGCTTAACTGAAAGCTCAACTGTCTCGTTGAAGTTAGCAAATGAGCAAGCCTTTACGAGCTCAGCAGCCTCTGCCAATGTGTAAACCTTTGTTCTGTCTACTTTCTTAACTGCTTCCTGATATTTCTTGCCTTTTCTCATCTTACTTCTCCACCTCTACGCCCATTGAACGAGCTGTTCCAGCTACGATTCTCTTTGCTGCTTCAATGTCGTTAGCATTTAGATCTTCTAGCTTGGTCTGAGCGATCTCTGTAAGCTGTGCATCTGTCAGTGTTCCAACCTTAACCTTATTAGGTGCGCCGGATGCTGTCTGGATGCCAAGTGCCTTCTTGATGAGGACAGCTGCTGGAGGAGTCTTCAATACAAAAGTGAAGCTCTTGTCTGAATAAACTGTGATGATAACAGGTAGGATTAGTCCAGCTTCATAACCTTTGGTCTTGTCATTGAACTGCTGAACAAACTGAGGTGCGCTGACACCATGAGGGCCAAGAGCAGGACCAATTGGTGGTGCTGGTGTAGCCTTCTGGGCAGGGCACTGAAGCTTGATTACTGCGGTAACCTTCTTCTTAGCCATTTTTTTCTCCTTACGCCGGGTATTACAAAAATCCCGCGCTGGTATTAACGCTCTTCCATACGGAGAGCTCCCACCCTTCTACGAAGGGGAGTTTTTTAATAATTAATAATAAAAACCTAAAGGCCCAGACTTAAATCAGGACCTTTTCAACTTGAGTGAAATCAACTTCAACAGGAGTTGATCTACCAAAGATTTGTACAGACAAGCGAAGTCTGCCTTTTGCAAGATCAATCTCTTCAACAGTTCCATTGAATGATTCAAATGGTCCTGCTGTAACCTTAACCTCTTCGCCCTTGACGAAGTCTTGCTTTGGTCTGAAGGTCTTTTCTTCTGGTACAGCACCAGTTCTAGTAAGAATATCTGTGTGTTCTCTAGATGAAAGTGGTCTTGGTGGATTCTTTCCAGTCTTGTCAGCTGTCAAAAAACCTGTGACGCCCTGAATCCTTGCAATCTTGGCTGTTGTTGTTCTCCATGAATCTTCAGGTAGATCGAGCTCAACAAGGATGTATCCAGGAAGAACTTTCTTTTGCTCTACCTTCTTCTCACCCTTTTCATTGATAACAGTAACACTTTCGAAAGGAACAGATACTCCAGTACAGTACTGCTTGAATTCTTCGTCACTTTCTCTAAGCTTATTGATTATCCTCTCAATCTTCTGCTCATAGCCTGAATAGGTATGAACTACGTACCAGCCTTTTTCCATTCTTCCTTCCTACCTAGAAAATCAAATCCAACAAGAGACCAAGACAAGTATCAACAAGGCCAAGGACAATGGCGAAGACTAATGTTGAAAGAATTACGATCCAAGTGAAATGAAGAACTAGCTCCTTTGATGGCCATGAAACGATCTTAAGCTGTTGCCAACATTCTTTGAAAAATCTTCCAATCTTCTTCATAATGACTACTCCTTAGCAATTCGAGGTACCAACAGGCCGAGAGAGATTCGAACTCCCAACACCCGGTTTTGGAGACCAGTGCTCTAACCGTTGGAGCTATCGGCCTATTCGTACCTCGAATATTTTATACAGATCTTATTTGATCTTTGTTTCGCGGTGCAATGTATGCTTGTGCTCGAACTTGCAATACTTCATAAGCTCAAGCTTTCCTGGTGTATTGCGGCGGTTCTTCTCTGTAGTATAGTTCTTCTGCTTGCACTCTGTGCACTGAAGAGCAATCTTCTCTACTGGGCCTTTCTTCTTATTAGATGCCATACTCCTACTCCTAGTTCAAATGGGTTAACCCACCATATGATAAAAAAAGAGCCCTCGAGCGGATTTGAACCGCTGACCCCCACCTTACCATGGTGGTGCTCTACCGACTGAGCTACAAGGGCACTGCACATCATCGTTGTCATGATGCAAACATGCAAACGAAAATCTACCAAAATCTTGCACTCTTTGTCAATAGAGAATGACGCCCCAAAACGCCATGCTATTAAGATATTTAACGACAAAAGACATTTTTTGTCAAATGGTTGGTCTGATATCGATATAAATAATGCTCTTTTTCTGAGTGCATGTCAATTTCATATTCGTTCAGTTATTGAATATACTGCCTAAAATTATCTATGATAAAAATACAGCATCAATAAAAATCAAGGAGTATTGAAAATGCCAAACGAAATTCGTACAAAATATGGCGATTCCGCAAAAGACATTGCAATGGATTTTGCTGAACAGCTAAAGTACAATCAAGATGCCGATGTATACCATACCACTCAAGAAGGAAGATATAGCGCAATTGCATACGCTATCAGAGATAGAATCATCCACCAGTGGAACCTCTCTAGAAATACCCAGAGAGAAAAGCATTCAAAGAGAGTTTATTATCTTTCTCTTGAATTCCTGATGGGAAGAGCAATGACAAACAACGTCATCAACCTTGGACTAGAGAAGAGCGTAAAGGAAGCACTATCCTCTTTAGGTTACTCTTACGAAGAGCTTAGAGACGTAGAACCAGATGCCGGTCTTGGAAATGGAGGACTTGGACGTCTAGCAGCATGCTTCATGGACAGCCTTGCAACTCTCGAACTTCCAGCTTATGGCTATGGCATTAGATATAACTATGGAATCTTCCGCCAGCAAATCAGAAATGGTTGGCAGGCAGAGCAGCCAGACAATTGGCTCAAGGACGGAAACCCTTGGGAGCTTAAGAGAGCAGATCTTGTTTACCCAGTATACTTCGGAGGAGAAGTAAAGCACATTTGGGAAAATGGTAAAGATACATTCAAGTGGATTCCTACTGAGCAGGTAAATGGAATGGCTTACGACACTCCAATCGTTGGCTATGGTGGAAAGACCATCAATACACTCAGACTTTGGTCAGCACAAAGCCCGGATGGATTTTCATTCCAGGAATTCAACTCTGGAGACTACACAGAAGCTGTTAGAAACAAAATCAATGCAGAAACTCTTTCTCAGGTTCTATATCCTAATGATACTTTATACATGGGTAAGGAACTCAGACTCAAGCAGCAATACTTCTTTGTCACATGCTCACTCCAGGACATTCTAAGAAGATTCAAGCGTTATGGAGTTTACGACTGGAAGAAATTCCCAGAAGAAGCTGCAATCCAACTCAACGACACTCACCCTTCCCTTGCAATTCCTGAGTTGATGCGCCTATTGATAGACCAGGAAGGACTTGGTTGGGACGAAGCTTGGGACATTACAGTAAAGACCATGGGATACACAAACCACACTCTAATGCCAGAAGCACTCGAGAAGTGGCCTCTTCCAATGATTGAGAAGATCCTCCCAAGACACTTGCAGATCATCTATGAGATCAACCAGAGATTCCTTGATAAAGCTGTTTCATATTTCCCAATGAAGCCAGAAAGCATTGCAAAGGTATCAATCATCGAAGAGTCAAATCCAAAGATGGTTAGAATGGCAAACATGTCCATCATCGGCTCCCACTCTACAAACGGTGTTGCTGCCCTACACTCTGACCTACTTGTTAAGACAATGTTCCCAGAGTTCGCTTTGATCTACCCTGAAAGATTCAACAACAAAACAAATGGAATCACACAGCGCAGATGGCTTTTGGATGCAAACCCAGCACTTGCTAATCTTATTACTGATACAATTGGTTCCAAGTGGATCACAGACTTCGATGAGATTGGAAAGCTAAAGCCATATGCAGAAGACCCAGCTTTTGTTGAAGAGTTCGCTCGCGTCAAGCAGAAAGCAAAGGAAAATGCAGCAGCATTCCTAAAGAAGGATTCTGGTATCATTCTAAATACAGACAATCTGATCGACGTACAGGTCAAGAGAATACATGAGTATAAAAGACAGCTCTTGAATGCTCTCAATGTAATCATGATCTACAACAGAATGAAGAATGATAAATCTTATAGAGATTCCTTTACTCCTACTACATTCCTCTTTGGAGGAAAGGCAGCTCCTGGATATGTTAATGCAAAGCTTATCATCAAGTTCATCAACAACATTGCAAAGGTTGTAAATGCAGATCCACAGGTCAACAAGGTTCTTCAGGTTCACTTCATGCCAGACTATAGAGTAACACTTGCAGAGAACATCATACCTGCAACAAACCTCTCAGAGCAGATTTCAACTGCGGGAACAGAAGCATCTGGTACAGGAAACATGAAATTCATGATTAATGGTGCACTTACAATCGGAACACTAGATGGTGCCAACGTTGAGATGGCAGAGGAAGTCGGTGGAGACAATATCTTCATCTTCGGACATACAGAATCAGAGATCGCTTCTCTTTCTTCTTCATACAACCCAACAGAATGGGCATATAAGGATCCAGAGATCAAGGCAATGCTTGATTTGATTGAGTCTGACTACTTCAACATCAACGAACCAAACATCTTCGAGCCTTTGAGAAAGTCACTATTCGATTATGGTGATAAATACTATCTATTTGCAGATTTGAAGATGTATCATGATAGACATGAGGAAGCAACACAGCTTTACCAGAGCAACCCTGCTCTTTGGAACAAGAAAGCTGTTCTTAACATTGCTTCTTCTGCTAAGTTCTCATCTGACAGAACAATCAAGGAATATGCAAACGACATCTGGCACATCAAGCCATGTAAGGTCAAAAAATCCAAGACAGATTCCGTTCTTGAAGATGCAAGAAAAGTTAAATAACATGTCTCACACAGCCTCCTGAAAAATGGAGGCTGTTCTTTTCTCTATCCAAAAGCTAGAATGATGCCATGACAACGATTGTACTTGCAGCTGGCTTATCGATGCGCTTTGGTTCAAACAAGCTCTTATTACCATATAAGAATCAAACAATAATAGAAGAAACGATCCAGAAAGTTCTTCCCCTCTCCGATAGAACGATTGTTGTCGTAGGGCATGACAAAGAAAAAATTGTTCACATATTATCAAAATACGAATTGGATGTTGTCGAAAACAAATCATACAAGGACGGCCAGAGAACAAGTACTATCAAAGGAATTGAGTGCGTTGATAACGATGACTTTTCTGTTCTACCTGCAGATCTACCTCTATTGGATCAAAGCGATATACTAGGAGTTTTCAAGCTTCTTGAAAGGTACTCAGTTGCAAGAGCATTCCACAAAGGCACACCCGGTCACCCTGTTGCTTATAGAAAAGAAAACCGAGAAAGGCTACTTACCTTCCCCGGCTCAATGAAAGAGTATCTAAACGGGTTTGAGCTAGGATGCTTTGAAGCATCCATAGGCTCAGTTTTTGATATAGACACTCAAGATAAATATGAAGTACTAGTCAAGAACTAGTGCATTATCCTTAACGCTGATCTTGACAGGCTTAGCGCTAGATAGAGTACCAGAAAGAAGCTTCTTGGATAGTTCATTCTCGATCTCGTTTTGAATGAATCTTCTAATAGGACGAGCTCCGAATGATGGATCGAATCCCTCTGCTGCAATATAGCTCTCAACCTCATCCGTCCACTCAAGCTTATAGCCCTTATGATCAAGACGAGCAGCCAAAGCCTCAAGCTGCAACTTAGCGATCTTCTTAACCTCATTCTTTCCAAGAGGATTGAATACTACAATCTCATCAATTCTGTTAATGAACTCTGGCTTGAACGAGTGCGAAATCACATCCATTACCTTCTCTTTTGCATGCTCTGGATCCTGAAGAATATACTCAGAACCAAGGTTACTTGTCATGATGATGATTGTATTTGTGAAATCAACAACACGACCTTGGCCATCTGTGAGTCTTCCATCGTCCAATACCTGCAACAGAATGTTAAACACATCTGGATGAGCTTTTTCAATCTCATCAAACAGTATTACGGAATAAGGTCTACGTCTAACAACCTCTGTAAGCTGTCCTCCCTGATCGTAACCTACATATCCTGGAGGTGCTCCAATAAGTCTAGAGACGGAGTACTTTTCCATATACTCAGACATATCGATTCTAGTCAGGGCTTTCTCATCATCGAACAAGAAGCCAGCAAGAACCTTTGCAAGCAATGTCTTACCTACACCAGTAGGACCTGCAAACAAGAATGAACCTAGTGGTCTATGCTCATCTCCAATACCTGCCTTGTTTCTTCTAATTGCATTGGAAACTGCCTTGATAGCCTCATCCTGACCAATTACAGACTTAGATAGTGTATCTTCAAGATGAACATACTTCTGCATCTCAGAGCTCATCATCTTGGCAACAGGTACACCGGTCCAAGCAGAAACGATCTTAGCGATATCGTCTTCAGTGACCTCTTCTCTCAAAAGCTTTGTCTCATCACCCTTGAATCCATTGACCTTAGCCTCAGCATCTTGAATTTCCTTCATCAGCTGTGGCATTGTGCCATGCTTGATTCTTGCAGCAGTGCTCAAGTCTCCAGATCTTTCAGCATTAGCCTCCTGAGCTTTCAAGTTCTCAAGCTCTTCCTTCTTCTTACGAAGAGCCATGATAGCATCCTTTTCGTTCTGCCACTCAAGATGTAAAGCATCGTACTTACTCTGAGCCTCACCAAGCTCAACATTTAGCTTTTCAAGTCTTTCTTTGGAATTCTCATCATCCTCACGAGATAGTGCCTGCTTTTCGATGTTCATCTGAAGTATCTTTCTCTGAAGCTTATCCAAGCTCTCTGGCTGGGACTCGATTTCCATCTTGATTTGGCTTGCAGCCTCATCAACAAGGTCGATAGCCTTATCTGGAAGGAATCTATTTGTAAGATATCTATCAGAAAGAGTTGCTGCTGCAACCAATGCCTCATCCTTGATTCTTACACCATGATGCAATTCATACTTTGGCTGCAAACCTCTTAGAATTGATATAGTATCCTCAACACTAGGTTCCTTTGTATAAACAGGCTGGAAACGTCTCTCAAGAGCCTTATCACTCTCGATATACTTTCTGTATTCATCAAGTGTTGTTGCTCCGATAGCATGCAACTCACCACGAGCAAGAGCAGGCTTGATCAAGTTAGAAGCATCTGTAGAACCCTCGGATGCACCAGCTCCGACAATAGTATGAAGCTCATCTATAAAGAGAATGATCTTTCCATCACTTTTAGTGACTTCATTGATAACACCCTTAAGTCTTTCCTCAAACTCACCTCTGAACTTAGCTCCAGCGATTAATGAGCCAATATCCAAGGACAATAGACGCTTATCTGCAAGAGACTCAGGCACATCTCCCTTGGCAATTCTCTGCGCAAGACCTTCTACAATAGCAGTCTTACCTACACCAGGCTCACCTATAAGAACAGGGTTATTCTTTGTTCTTCTACAGAGAACCTGCATAACCCTTCTTATCTCTTCATCTCTTCCGATTACTGGGTCAAGTTTGTCTTCACTTGCAGCTCTTGTCAGATCCTTACAGAACTTATCAAGAGATTGATAGCTAGCCTCTGGATCCTGGTTTGTTATTCTTTGGTTGCCCCTAATTGACTTAAGTGCCGAAAGAACATCCTTTTGGTTGACACCCAATGAGATAAGCGCATCCTTTTCAGGACACTCATCAGAGAGTGTCGATAGCAGGAAATGCTCTGCAGAGATGTATTCATCCTTAAACTCAGATGCACTCTTGTCGCAAGCGTTTAGAATTCTAGCAGCTGAACGTGAAAACGAACGCTGAGTATCTCCATATGCCTTAGGCATTTGAGCTAGTATTCCATTCATCCTTTCAATCACACTCTCAGGATTAACACCCAACTTCTCAAAAAGTGGTCTTAGAACACCATCTTTCTGTTCTGTCAAAGCAATTAAAATGTGAGCAGGCGTAACTTCTGAATGCTGGTTTTGCTCTGCAAGAGACAGAGCCTCTTCAATTGCGGATTGCAATTTAACTGTAAATTTATCGTAATTCATAATTAACCTCCATTAAAATTGGAAGCATCACACACAGACAAGAAGATAATAATGAATATAAAAAAAGGAAAGATTAAAGGCGCAAAAATCCAAGATAACTGCCAATAAGATTCAACGCTGTTTGCTTATCATATGTTTTGAAGAATCCTACTTGGAAACAACAGGACTCAATGAGATTGAATACATTGTTTGCAACTTCCGATACAGAGCATTTCTTTATTCTTCCATTTGTAACGCCCTGTCTGATCAAGCGCTTAAGAAGTATTACAAGCTTTGCAGTACGCTTTTCGATTATGACCGAAAAGTCCACTCCCCTCTTCTTTTCAGAGAGCATGAACTCCATCAAGTTTGCTATAACGCTATCGTTTGAAGATGCGTATCCAAGAACGTCGGAGACAATAAGCATGATCCTGTCGATCTCATCCTCTTCTCCTTCCTCCCAAGCAATTTCGGAATATCGCTTGAACATAGTTCCTGTGACAAGCTTTACAGCATAGTAGAAGATATCGTTCTTATCATGGAAATATTGGTAGACAGTAGGACGTGAAATACCACACTCTTCTGCAATCAAAGATAGGTTTGCCTCTCTATACCCTTCTCTGGCAAACACCTCCAATGCAGTTGATAGTATCAGTTCTTTTCTTTCGTTCTTGTCTACTTTCTTTGGCATATTGTTAGTCTAATACTTTATACGCAAAGGAACAAGCTTGCACTTTTTTACACTTTATAGAAAATGTTTATCTTTTTTTGCATAAACGCTTTACAACTCCACAAGAGTTGAAACAACAACAGCCTTGATCGTATGCATTCTATTTTCCGCCTCATCAAATACAACAGAATGCTTTGATCTGAATACTTCGTCTGTTACTTCCATTTCCTTTAGTCCATATTTCTCATAAACCATCTTGCCGGTCTTTGTCTCAAGGTCATGGAACGATGGCAGGCAATGTTCAAATATGACATTGGCATTTCCACTCTTTTTCAGCACATCCATTGTTACTTGATAAGGACGCAATAGAGCAATGCGCTCTCCCATCTTATCTTCTTCTCCCATTGAGCACCAAATATCTGTATATATGATATCTGCATTCTTTACAGCGCTGTCGATATCGGTAGTAACCTCTAGCTTAGAGCCGCTTTCAGCTGCCCAGGCTTTGCATTTTTCATATAAGCAAGGATCAGGATGCAATGAAGAGGGCGCTGCAATTGAAAAATCCATTCCAACCTTCACCGCACCGATCATTAATGCATTCGATACGTTGTTTCTTCCATCTCCAATAAAAACCATCTTCATCTGATCCAGAGGTTTATTGATATGTTCCTTGGCAGTTAAAAAATCTGCAAGAACCTGGGTTGGATGATCGTCATCCGTTAGGCCATTCCAAACAGGAACACCAGAAAAGCGAGCAAGGTCTTCTACTACTTTCTGCTCATATCCACGATATTCAATTCCATCATATAGTCTTCCAAGAACCTTAGCACTATCTTCTAGAGATTCCTTAGCTCCCATTTGGGAGTTAGTCAAAAAGGTAACACCTGCGCCTTCGTCCATTGCTGCAACTTCAAACGAACATCTTGTGCGAGTAGATGTTTTATCAAACAAAAGAACAATATTCTTTCCATCAAGAAGCTTTCCTTTTAGATTCTCAGGAAACACCTGACCATTCTTCTTTGCTTTCAAGCTTTCTGCAAGATCGATCAAATACAGAATCTCGTCCTTTGTATAATCCTGAAGTGTTAGAAGATTCATTCCCTTTAAGTTCATCTTATTCATCCTCCTGCTTTATGCTTGAAAATGCTACTTCCTCGATATCTTCTGATGTAAGTAGTGTTGTTTTTTCTGCACTACTTTCCATCTGTACTATAACACTTGTAAGTCTTTCTTTCTTCTTGCTAGCACCCTCAAGGCTCTCTGAGGCTTTATCTACAGCTTTCTTTGAATCATCAATAGCTTTTGATAGATCTGCAAAATATTTCTTCAGTGTCTCAAAACCATGCCAAATCTGAGATGTGTATTTCTCAATTTGAAGAGTCTTGAATCCAAGACGCAAAGAATTTAGAAGGGCTGCAAAATTGTTTGGCCCAGAAAGAATTACTCTCTGTTCGTTCTGTAGTCTATCTGCAAAATCCGGGATGCGCAGAAGCTCTATATATATGCTTTCGGCAGGAACAAACAGAATGCCGAAATCTGTTGTTTCTGGTGTAACAATGTATTTCTTTTGAATATCCTTAGCTTCTGCAAGAACTCTTTCTTTTACACATTTCAAAGCACTAACCATCGCTATATCATCATGGTTATCCACTGCTGCTTTGTAGTTCATATAATCAGAAACAGGAAACTTTGAATCTATTGGAAGATATACCTCTCCCATTCCATTCTTTCCAGGAAGCTTGATCGCAAATTCAACCTTCTCTCTGTTGTTTCTAGGAGAATAATCCTTTACATACTGGTCAGTTGTCAGGATATCACTTAGGATGCTCTCTGCCTGCACCTCTCCCCAAATACCTCTCGATTTTACATTTGAGAAAATCTTTGTAATATTCTGTACATCTCCTGTTAGTGTATTCAAGGCGCCCAGGCTTTCATAGAGCTTATTTAGATTATCAGTAACTTCCTTGAACGATTTGGAGATCCTCTCATCAAGTGTTTTCTGGAGTTTTTCATCAACTACTGCTTGTATCTGCTCAAGCTTTTGGTTGTTTTCCTTTCTGATCAAGTCCATATCCAAATGCACTTGATTGCTAAGCTTTTCACTCTTGTTTGCCATATCAACAAAGGCTTCACTGTTTGCTTTTCTAATCCTATCTAGAGCATCCATCATAACAAGTTTTAGCGCCTCTAGTGTCTCTTGCTCTTCCTTGTTCAATGATCTTTGTTGTCTCAATAGCAGCTCAAAACTATCACGATTGGCTTTATTGATTGCATCCATGGATTGCATTATCTGCTCATTTATTCGCATGGTTTGATTCAAGTTTTTCTGCAGAGAAGAATCCAACAAGCCATAATTTCGATCAAACTCACCCAAAACAGAAGCTCTCATCTCCTCTTTAAGGCGATAAAGCTCCTTTTCGGGCATTTCAAAAGACGTTTTCTTGTTCTTGAGAAGCAAGACCATCAATAAAACAAATGATGCAAATGAAAATATGGAAAGTACAATCAATAAATAGTTCATATCTATTTGTAATATAGCCTTTTTTAATGTATTTGCTCAAACAAAATCCCTGGATTGCTCCAGGGACGATTTTCGAATGTGAAGATTAGTCTACAAGTACGACCTCTCCATTTGGATAATGCTCTGCAATGTAAGCTTTTACAATATCGCTCTTAAGAGCCTTTACAAGAGCCTGAATCTTTGGATCGTTCTCATTTCCAGCCTTAACAGCAATTACGTTTACATATGGAGATGACGCATCTTCAATAAATAGGCCATCTCTTGTTGCGATTAAGCCAGCAGGAATTGCATAGTTTCCATTTATAATTGCACCATCAACATCCTTTAGGATTCTTGGTAGTGTTGCAGCTTCGATTTCTGAGAACTTTAGGTTCTTTGGGTTCTCTGCAATATCGAATGGAGTTGCTTCCAATCCTGCATTATCCTTGAGCTTGATTAGTCCTGCAGATTCTAGCAAAAGCAATGCTCTACCTTCATTTGTAGGATCGTTTGGAATTGCTATTGTAGCGCCATTTGGAATCTCATCAAGTGACTTATACTTAGCTGAATATAGTGCAAATGGCTCAACGTGGATTGCGCCTGCATTAACAAGATGGAATCCATGTTCTGCATTGAAGTTCTCTAGATATGGGATATGCTGGAAGTAGTTTGCATCAACAGAGCCATCTTCAACAACATTGTTTGGGACGATGTAATCTGTGAATTCGATTACTTCCAAATCGATTCCCTCTTCCTTTAGCTGATCCTTTACAAGATTCAAAAGAACAGCGTGTGGATCAGGAGTTGCAGCAACTGTTAGCTTGTTTGATGAAGATGCTTCCTTAGAACCAGAAGCGAAGATAGTTGTGATAGCAATAAGTGAAACAAGTAGTGTTATGATTGTCTTTTTCATGATGATTTCTCCTAAATGATTAGTTTTGATTTTGATGAAGATATTCCCCGGAAGGAAACAAAATTACAAAAAATATGATGTTATGAGATAAAAGAAATATTATGCCCAAATGGGCATCATCATAGAGGACATGCACATAACGATTGCTGATTTGATACTGGTAAGCATTTGCATTTCCTCCTACGAAAAAGATAAGTCAAATATACATAAAGATGCATTTTTATGCAATACTAATTCTTAATAAAATTTCATTAATTTTTTATTTACTTTCAATACAAAGAAATAAAGCGGCCAAAACTGACCGCCATTATTATCTATGTGCAAGAACTCTTGCAGCAAGTTTATTACCAATTAGCTGAATGATCTCAACAAGCAAGATGATTATTACAACGGTAATGATCATTATATCTGTCCTGAAGCGCTGGTATCCATAGCGAATTGCCAAATCTCCCAAGCCACCTCCTCCGATAGCACCTGCCATCGCAGAGTATCCAATCAGGTTGATAATAGTCAATGTGATTCCAGAAATAAGAGATGGCATCGCTTCTGGAAGCAGTACTTTCCAGATAATCTGCCAATTAGTTGAACCCATTGCTTTTGCAGCTTGCACAACCCCTGGATCAACTTCCTTCAATGCACTTTCAATTACCCTTGCAACAAATGGAGCTGCTGCGATTGACAGTGGAATTATAGTAGCCTTTGTTCCAATTGCAGTTCCTATGATCAGGCGTGAAAGAGGCATGATCACAATCATCAGAATAATGAATGGAAATGATCTAAGAACATTTACAATCCTTGACAAGACACTATTGAGAATTGGCCTAGGAAGAATTCCTCCATTTTCTTCGCTACTTGTAATCTGAAGGAGAACACCAATTGGCAACCCTAGAATTACAGAGAAGATAGTTGAGAAGAATACCATTTGAATCGTTTGGACAAAAGGTCCACTAATCAGTCTCCAATATTCATTCAGCATCTTCTTCCTCCTCCTGAAGACATTCTTCCTTAACGCTTACGCCAATTCCCCTCAAATATTCAACTGTTTTTTTAGCAGTATCATCATCTGGTCCGATATCAGCAATCATAAGACCCATATCTTCACCATTTACTCTCTGTACACCTGCAGCTCTAATGTTAACAATTGCGCCAAACTTCATGGATAGGTCTGAAATTACGGGACTATCTGTCTCTCCACCTCTAAATCTGAGAGTATAGTGTCCTTTCTTCGCAGACCAACGTATGATAGAACTCTTTACGTTTGTAAGATTTGACAAGAAATCCTTTGTGACATCGCTTTGAGGATTGCTGAATATATCGGCTACCAATCCCTCTTCAACAACACGTCCTGCATCTAACACAGCAACTCGCTCACACGCATCTCTTACTACTTCCATTTGGTGAGTGATCATGACAACAGTAAGATTCATCTGCTTCTGAATCTTCTTGATCAGAGCAAGAATTGCTCTTGTTGTTTGAGGGTCAAGTGCACTTGTTGCTTCATCGCAAAATAGAATATCTGGCTGAATTGCAAGAGCTCTTGCAATAGCGATTCTTTGCTTTTGTCCACCAGAGAGAGTGGAAATAGGAGCATCTCCTCTTCCCTCGAGTCCAACTAGAGCCAAAAGCTCTTCAACACGTGCCTTTATCTTATCTTTCTCGAACTTACATATCTCCATCGGATATGCAATATTTTCGGCAGCCGTTCTTGATGAAAAGAGGTTGAAGTTCTGGAAGATCATTCCAATCTTTCTTCTCTCTTTAATCAAATCCTTCTTTGAAAGGTTGTCGACTCTATATGAATCGTAGTAAACAGTGCCTTCATCTGGAGTTTCAAGCATTGAGATCAAACGAACAAGCGTTGACTTTCCTGCTCCAGATTTTCCTATGATTCCATATACTGTATTTGAAGGAATAGTCAATGAAACATCTTCAACTGCATGTAGTGTTCCATAGACTTTCCTTAGATGATTTAATTTGATTTCCATCTTAACTCCTAAGAGTATTTTTCTCACTTCAATGTATCAAATTACAACACGTTATTAAAGAGTCTATAAGGAGTTATAGGAGATGTATTAACTCAAATATCAACAGAAATAAAAAAGAGCTTGCGGTTAAGCAAGCCCTATGTCTGGAATATAGCCAATTACTTCAAATCTTCTGTCTTAATCCAATCCTGATCATCATAAGCTCTGTTTTCACCACACATAGCCCAGATGAATGTATAGTTTGATGTACCACAGCCGGAATGGATTGACCATGATGGGTTAATTACAGCTTCTTCATTATGCATAACAATGTGTCTTGTCTCATTTGGCTCTCCCATGAAATGGAAAACTACCTGATCAGAAGGTACATCGAAGTAGAAATATACTTCCATTCTTCTCTCGTGAGTATGAACAGGCATTGTATTCCATACAGAACCCTCTTCAAGGTGAGTAAGTCCCATTGAAAGCTGACAAGTATCAAGAACATCTGGATGAATATACTGATTGATTGTTCTTTCATTAGATGTTGCTTGGGAACCAAGATGCTTATGAATTGCATCATTTAGAGGAATGAGCTTTGCTGGGTACTCTGTATGAGCTGGTGTTGTACAAATATAGAACTTAGCAGGATTCTCTGCATCGTCTGAAGAAAATGAAACCGACTTTGTTCCCTTTGGAAGATATAGTCCATCAAAGTGATCCATCTCATATACCTTGTCATCGGCATATACTTTACCCTTTCCTCCGATGTTGATACATCCAAGCTCTCTTCTCTCTAGAAGGAAGTGAACTCCAAAGTTCTTCCAGCTATCGATGTTCTTTTCAAGGTTAACTGTTTCATGAACAGGCCTAACACCCATTGTAACAATTCTGTCTACATGAGAATAAACTGCAGAAACATCATCATCAGTAAAGATGTTTGTGATTAAGAACTCATCTCTAAGCTCTGTTGTGTTCATTCTCTTGAAAGGCTCTTTGCCTGTTGAATATCTAATGTCCATTAAAGACCTCCAATAATTATTTTCCTATATTCTAAATAATAAAGACAAAAGTGTGTATAACAAAAGGGCATAAAAAAACCAGTCAACGAGGACTGGCTTAGATATATCTGAAAGCTTTTACGCTGGATATTAGAAAGGACCTGGCAGCTACCTACTCTCCCACAGACGAGCTGCAGTACCATCGGCGTATGGGTGTTTTACTTCCGTGTTCGGGATGGGAACGGGTATTTCCGCCCAGCCATGGCCACCAGGGGACCACCGATAGAGAATCTAGGGTGGTCCGTTTCGGTCTTTAGA
>CAKQTE010000135.1 GCA_934276485.1 uncultured Spirochaetales bacterium
CGTCGTCATCAATATCGTCGTCATCAATATCGTCGTCATCAATATCGTCGTCATCAATATCGTCGTCATCAATATCGTCGTCATCAATATCGTCGTCATCAATATCGTCGTCATCAATATCGTCATCATCTATGTCGTCATCATCTATGTCGTCATCGTCATCAATGTCGTTATCATCTACAGAATAAATTGGTAGATTATCATCATCGAATTTAGGCTCAATAGTTTCTGCGAAAGAAGGCATGTCATTATTATTGATGTCTACAGACTCTACTTGATCAGGGTTTTTCTTTTCAACAATAACAACATGAATAGATTTATCTGTTATATCATTGAGTTTCTTTTCTACAATGTGTTCTGTCTTTGAAACCCACTTGTTGTTTTTGCTGATAGCTTCAATTCTGATCTCGCCATTTTCTTTCAAATAGCCTTGTTGTTCAGCCTTTAATGTGATTTCTTTAGCTGTAGTTTGAATTGAAGCATGGTGTGGTTTGTAATTCTCAATCAAAGTCTCTCCATCTTCATTCAATGCTTTTACATCAATTACCTGATTAACTCTATTGATAGACATCTCAACATATGGGTTAATACTCATTCTTACAGCTCCAACAGGGAAGAAGAACATCTGCCATATGAATATAAGAGAAGCAAATAGAGAGAAGAATGCATTCTGTATTTTAAGTATTCTTTGTTTTATCAGAGAGATCCTCTCTTGATATCTAAACTCTATGATAGTGTCAGTTCTGTCTCCAACAGAGAATCCCATGTTGGCAACTTTAATGATTCTTCCATTGTTTTCAAGGACAATTGCATATGCAGGATGGGTTTCCAACACCAAATACTTATAATCTCTCATAGATCATCTCCCTGCATTTGGCAAAGATGGCCTCGAATTATTACATAGCCATTTGTAAATGCCAAGAATATACCAACAAGATATTTTCTATGACGCTCTAAGGTTTTTCTATCAAAGCCACCTTCTTTTACAAGAGTTGCAAGTGGAAGCTTTTTTGTGTTTATAAGATTATCCAGGATATCTGGATGATGTTTTGCATACTCAAGAGCTTTGAGACATACATCTATTGTACGCTTCTGTCTAGGAGCATTATCGGCAATCTCAGATAGGGTTAGATTGTACTGCGATAGATTCTCTTGGAACTCTTCTATCTCGTCTTTAGTACATTCTCGAGTCTGTATGTATTCGATTGTGGCTTTTTCGTCTTCTATGGTATCAAGGAGGGTAGTCTTGCTATCATCGTAGATCTTGTCATCAAGGGAAAGATTGTTGTCCATACCCTGTCTGAAGTAGTCTATTAGTCTGTTACGAATATATAGCTTTGCAAGAGGGAAGAAAGCTCCTTTGCTTTTGTCATAATTCATCAAGGCTTCATAGAATGCAAACATTGCGATGGACAATTCATCGTTTTTTTCTACATATTCGCCTATTTGGGCATACCTCATGACCTCACTCCTGATGAAAGGTGTGTACTTTTCTATGAATCGATCAATATTCTTTGAACTTGAACGTGCCTCATTTATCTCTTTCAAGAGGCTCTTTTCGTCTTGCACCTTTCTCCCTCATCAAAAGTATACGCATGGATTTCCTCGTTTTTGGGGTATGCGGTGAACATTATATCATTTTTTCATGATGTTGGAGATGAAAAAGAGCCATCGGTTTTTCCGATGACTCTCTCTGAGTAAATCTGAGATAGATTAAGCTTCTTCCTTCCAAGCTCTTCCGTAGAATGAGTCGAGGTAAAGCTGCTTGATCTGGCTGATGAGAGGGTAACGAGGGTTAGAACCTGTGCACTGGTCATCAAATGCCTTAACAGACAATTCATCAACAACTGCAAGGAAGTCTTCCTCTGAAACACCCCAAGCCTGGATTGATGAAGGAATGTTTAACTCAGCCTTGAGCTTCTCGATTCCCTGGATAAGAGCTTCAACTTTCTCTTCCTGTGTCATTGAAGGAGTTGTTACAACATACTCTGTATTCTTTTCATCATTTACGCTCATTGCGATGTAATCAGCAGCTCTTGAATATCTTGAGATTACTGATGGGAACTCATATTGAGGGAATGCTGCCTGCTTGGTTGGGTTATCATTTGCATTGAAGCGGATGATATTTGTAAGTAGGAGAGCATTTGCCATTCCGTGTGGAACATGGAACTGAGCACCAAGCTTATGAGCCATTGAGTGACATAGTCCTAGGAATGCGTTAGAGAATGCCATACCTGCCATTGTGGAAGCGTTATGAACTTTCTCTCTTGCCTTCTTGTTTGTGCCATCGCTGTATGCAACTGGAAGATATTTGAAGATGATTCTAGCAGCTTCTAGAGCTAGAGCGTTTGTATAGTCTGTGCTCATTGAAGATACGAGAGCTTCAAGTGCGTGAGTAAGAACGTCAACACCACAAGCTGCTGTAAGTCCCTTTGGCTGTCCCATTGCAAGCTCAGAGTCTACGATAGCCATTGATGGAGTTAGTGCATAGTCTGCAATAGCCCACTTCATGCCTGTCTTTTCGTCTGTGATAATAGCAAATGGTGTAACTTCAGAACCTGTACCGGAAGTTGTAGGAATACAAACGAGCTCAGCTTTCTTGCCCATGTTAGGGAATGCGTAAACTCTCTTTCTAATATCCATGAATCTTAGTGCAAGACCTTCGAACTTTACTTCTGGGTGCTCATATAGAAGCCACATGATCTTTGCAGCATCCATTGGAGAACCACCACCAACTGCGATAATTACATCTGGCTTATATGCATTAACAAGTTGCATAGCAATGTTGATGGTTCCTAGTGTTGGGTCTGGCTTAACCTGATGGAATACCTCTGTCTCAACGCCAATTGCCTGAAGAGTATCTGTGATCTTGTCGATCATTCCTGAATTGAATAGGAAGCTATCTGTAACGATGAAAGCTCTCTTCTTTCCTTCGAGCTCCTGGAGAGCTACTGGCAAACAGCCATACTTGAAGTAAACCTTAGGTGGCAACTTGAACCAAAGCATATTTTCTCTCCTTTCTGCTACAGTCTTGACGTTCAATAGGTGCTTAGGACCAACGTTTTCTGAAATTGAGTTGTTACCCCATGACCCACAACCAAGAGTTAGAGATGGCTCTAGTCTGAAGTTATAAATGTCACCAATAGCACCCTGGCTTGCTGGCATGTTGATAAGAACACGTGATGTCTTAACAGCCTTACCAAATGCATCTACCTTGTCTTGCTCCTGCTCGTTGCAATATAGAACTGAAGTATGACCAAATCCGCCCATTGCAATAAGCTTAGCAGCCATAGCAGCACCTTCACCGAAGTTGTTGCACTCATACATTCCTAGTACTGGAGAAAGCTTCTCGTGAGCAAATGGCTCGCTCTGTTCGATCTTCTTTACTTCTCCGATAAGAACCTTTGTTGATTTTGGTACTGAGAATCCTGCGATTTCAGCGATTCTATAAGCTGGCTGACCAACGATCTTTGGATTTACTGTACCTCTCTGAGGATCTAGGATGATTGGAGAAAGCTTCTCGATCTCTTCCTTTGATAAGAAGTGAGCTCCTTCTTCCTTCAATAGCTTCTTGACTTCTTTATATACGTCCTTATGACAGACAATTGACTGCTCGGATGCACAGATCATACCGTTATCGAATGTCTTTGACATCAAGATAGAAGCAACTGCCATCTTGAGGTTTGCAGACTTGTCGATAAGAGCAGGAGTATTACCAGCGCCTACACCGATAGCTGGCTTACCTGAAGAATAAGCTGCCTTAACCATTCCAGGACCTCCGGTAGCAAGGATAAGGTTAATTAGAGGATGCTTCATCAAGTAATCTGTCTTTTCCATGCTTGGATCTTCAATCCATGCAACGATATCCTCTGGAGCACCTGCTGCGATAGCTGCATCTCTTACAACTCTAGCTGCATCACATGTGCACTTCTTTGCTCTTGGATGTGGACTGAAGATGATAGCATTTCTTGTCTTTAGTGCGATAAGAGCCTTGAAGATAGCTGTACTTGTTGGGTTTGTTGTTGGGATGATACCGCAGATAACGCCCTTTGGCTCTGCAATCTTCTTTACACCGAAGCCAATGTCGTCTTCGATAATATCACATGTCTTTTCATCTTTATATTTGTTGAAGATGTACTCTGCTGCGAAGTGGTTCTTGATTACCTTATCTTCGATAATTCCCATTCCAGTCTCTTCAACTGCATCTAAAGCAAGTGGGATTCTTGCATTGTTGGCTGCAATAGCTGCTGCTCTGAAAATCTCATCGACTTTCTCTTGTGGGAAGTTTGCATAAATGAGCTGAGCACGTTTTACTCTTTCAATTAGTTCCTGTAGTTCTTTTTGTCCAGGAAAAAGTTCGTTTACTTCTGCCATGTTATTAGTCCTTTATTTATCGATATAAATATATTTATTGAAAACATAGCGCAATGTCAATGCTTTCAACAAAAACCATCTCCAACTATAAATGTTATCATAAGTTCTTGGATTGAAAAGAAAAAACACCAAAAAAATGGCCGTTTTATCTCTTGGATGAATTAAAAATAATCGCTATATTATTTGGCATGACAAAACCGAGTAAATGTAAATATCTATTTGTTTTGATTTTATCATGCCTTTTAATTTCCTCTTGTTTTGCATCTGCAATAGCAACAAAGGAAGATAATAAAGATATAAAGAGCATTATCAAGGATGGAAGCTTTCTTTACTTTAACTATTTTGACGATGCTGAGATTGTAACAGATGAAAACGCTAAGACAGTAGAGCATACTCTCAAGCTAAGAGCTGACGAAGATTATGCCTATAACATCATCAAGATTACAGAAGACAAGAATGAAACTGCTGGATTCAGGAATGTATCATATAAGTTGATGCTTGATCAAAGTAAGGGCGTATTGGTTGTCGAAGGCAAGTACAAAACAGAAGACAATCTAGATGGATATGTTACAAAAGATATCATCGAAAAACTTGTCGCTAGCACAGATGAGTTCAAGAAAGTCGTTCTTAATCAAAACGCTCTTAAGCCTAGCTCTGTTTCTATGGACATATTCTAGACAGAACTGCAAACAAAAGGAAAAGAACTGCAAACAACAATAGTGTTATATTGTTGATCTTTTTCTTATCTTTAGAGCTTTCTTCTAGCGTAGAGAGCGCAAGAGTCTCTCTTGCTTTTGATAGAATGTTCTTGCTTTCATTTTTCTTGAATGATGCAAAAAGTGCTGTAAAGTAGGCAAGTGTCTTGCCAATCAACCCCTGTCCTGGTACCAAAATCTGTGAATATGCTTGTGATATTGCAATTGTTGTAGATAAAGCTAGAGCTTTTGTGAGACCAGTTGCGAGTGCTAGCTTTGTTATATCAAAGGTTCCGATTGAAAACAGGACTTTTCCTTTTGGTGTCAAAAGAGAAGAAACAATCATTGCAAGCATTATGAAAAAATGAGGAAGAAGCTTGATCTTGCGTCCTGCGATTCGCTGCAGGATAAGTGCTGATATAAATGCGCCAAGAGCAAAAAGAGGTGTCTTGATCATCATTGCTGAGAGTGCTGACACTGCTAGGGCTATTACAACAATGGCACTAGATGGCTTTTTTTCTTTCCATAACAGTGTTGGAACATGGCTTATTTCAAGCTTATATGAGACAAATGCTACAAAGATTGCAGAGATTAGTGACATTGTTAGCATTAGAGGAAGAAGCTTTGTGATGGCTTTTCCAATGTAGAGGGATGCTAGATATATCTGGACATATGTGGATGCAAGTGCTCCTAATAGCGAAAGCCCATAGTTTGATATCTGTCCTTTCATGACTTTCTTTGCACCAAACATTACAACACCAGATGCAATGGATTGTGCAATGGAGACAAGTGCAAATACAGAAAATAGGTTTCCCGATATATAGCTGTTTCCAATGCCTTTTAGAACTACTAAAACCATAAATGATGAGAAAGGCAGATTTAGAGACAATAGAATTGGAATATTTGCTATCCCCAAACGAAAGAAAGGGAGCACCTTTGGAATGAATAGCTCTAGAGTGCTAAAAAAGATAGCTATTGCTGCATAATATGCAACACGATCTTTATCTTGAGAATCCATCTATTTCTCCTGTATCTGTCTTTTCTGTTGTAGCAACAACCTTGTTAGGAAGGCATACAACAGTATCTTGAAAGCCTTTTGCGATGCATGTTTTGTTTGGGCATGGGGAGTCTAGGAATCTGATCTCTTTGTCCTTGACTTCAATAACAGTTACTCCAAGCGCTCCTTCTACTGCATAGGTTGCATCTTCTGAAAGTGGAAATCTATATTCATAACCATTTGCTGTTACCTCGAGAGTATCAGCCTTTTTATTTAGCGAGAGAAAGGAGACTGCTATAAGAAACAAGAATAGCAATAGAGCTATGTAATCAAATGGTTTTGTTATTTTTCTATCCACAAAGCCATTCTAAGATAATTAGATAGTTCTAAACAACAATCTGTATTGTACAATTGTTTTGTGCAAAACACATAGCAATGTGTAGAAGATGGGGCGATAAGTGTATTTTAAATGAATTTCGTTCATCTGATATTGTGTTTGCTGAAAGCAAGGAGGAAAATCTAAGTCATGAAAGTGGTATATGTTGTTGAAGATCATGAAGTAATTAGATCAGGGGTTGTGCAATATCTATCCCTCTCAGGATATGAAGCAAAGGGCTTCAAGGATTTGCATGATGCTAGAAATGGTTTTGCTGAAAAAATGCCAGATCTGTTGATTCAGGATGTCATGCTTCCTGATGGTGATGGATTTGCATTCGTAAAGGAAATGAAGGAAAAGAATGCGAATCTTCCTGTTATATTCCTAACTGCAAGAATTGATGAGTCTGATAGAATTCTTGGCTTTGAGCTTGGTGCTGATGACTATATTACAAAACCTTTCAGCCCAAAGGAGCTTGTACTTAGAATACAGGCACTATTCAGGCGTCTATCACAAGGTGGAGATAACCAATCCAAGGTTTATAAATATGTAGATGGAGATAATGAGCTTGTTATTGATGATGAGATTCATAAGCTTACTATCAACGGAGAGGAGATCAATTTGACAGCTGCTGAGTGGAGAATTGTATTCTATCTGTTGTCAAATGCTCCAAATTTGATCACTCGTGCTCAGATTCTCGAAGAATGTTTCGATTACTCTTTCGAAAGCTATGAGCGAGTTGTCGATACTCATATCAAGAACATCAGAACTAAACTAAAGCCAGGCTCTTGGATTGATACTGTCAGAGGCTATGGCTATAGATTTTCAGGCAAGAGGGTTTAATGCGCGGACAATTTGTCAGGTTGCTTATTTCTATTGTATGTATAATGCTTGCCGTTCTAGTCGTGCAATGTGCTCTTTTGTTTGCTATGAACTTGATTGTTGCAAAAACATGGAAAGAGAATGTCTTTGATGAATTTGCACTCTCGATAAAGCAATCAGTTGTGGATTCTTCCCTCTCTAGCAGCGATGGCATTGTCAACATAATGGTAAATAACACCTCTGAAAGAATATCTGGATTGATCATCAGAGATGGGGATGGGAACTTCTCATTCTCATTAGGCGTGAGTCCTACAGGGCTGCCTGTGTCACAGCTTGATGGTTATGACAACAATGCTTATTCATATATTCAAACAACAAAATTCAGATTCAACAAGAATATCGATAAATCAGCAGGTGTGATGTACAGCATCGACAAGCCTAAATATGAGATTGCGATCACAACTTTAAATTCAGATTCATTGACTCCTGTTGTTTCAAATGTTGAATTCTCAAAGCTAAGCAATAAGGGCAAGCTTAGTGTATTGTATCCAGTTGAATTGAATGAAAAGGACATTGCAGGAACAATACTTGTTAGTGTAAATGGAAACGCTGCTGCTTATATCGACATATTGGTATATAACATTGATTACTATACACCAACAAAGTTTGTAATGATGGAGTTCATAAGAAGTTTCGTAGTTACTCTTCCTATTGCAATTCTCATTACAATCATCGCAGCTTTCATTGTCTCAAAACGCAATGCTAGGGTTGTCAAGAGCATGCAGGATGCTCTTGAGCAGCTTTCAAAGGGTGAGCATGATGTAGAGATGATCGATAGTAGAATCAATGAATACCAGGATATAAAGCATTCAATTCAGAAGCTTGATGCAGACCTATTGAGACACTCTAAGTCACGTAAGGAATGGATCAAGAATATCTCACATGATTTGAACACGCCAGTTACATCAATGAATATTCTTCTAGATGGCGCTAAGGATGGATTTTTCCCTATTAACATGGAATTGATCACATCC
The DNA here is from genome assembly GCA_934276485.1 of uncultured Spirochaetales bacterium. Taxonomy (GTDB): domain Bacteria; phylum Spirochaetota; class Spirochaetia; order Sphaerochaetales; family Sphaerochaetaceae; genus Ornithospirochaeta. The sequence goes on from CAKQTE010000135.1 coordinate 8,299, forward strand.
CTAAAGAAAGAGAATGATACTTTAACTCAGCGTATTGCATCTGTTTCCTATTACTCATACTTACTCTCTCCTGAGGTTAAGTTCGAGCCAAGAGTATCTACATTGATGGATATTGCAGATACTGCTTTGCAAACATCTGGCATAGATTGCTGTGTGGAATTCTCGCTTGAGACATATGTCTATGCAGACCAAGCTCTTGCAGAGAGAGCAATTCTGGAAGTATTGAAGAATGCTTCTACTTATAAAACTGATTTGGAAGACCCTACCATCAATGCATATGAGCGTGATGATAGGACTGAAATCATAGTAACAAATAAAGGTAAGCTACCTGATCCTAGACCTCAATTCTTCGAGCCTTGGGCTAGAGGAGATGAATCCAGAACAGCAGGTGGCTCCGGACTTGGACTGCCAATTGTATATCAGATCATGGAGCTTCACGCTGGATCTGTATCGATTGTAGAAAGCGAAGGTTATGTTGCAGTAACTCTTACATTTCCAAAGAGGCCATAACGCGATCGCTATATAACTCTCTCAATTGAATTTCGCAATCCCTCCAAAGTGCATAACTAGGGGGATTGCCTCCTTTTGGAATGGACACGGATCCTGGATTAAGGTAGATAATTCCATCTTCTCTTTTTTCAAGTACAGGAAGGTGGGTGTGTCCCTGCATGAATACGTCCATTCCTTCTGGGTGGTTATCCATTGAGAATATATGACCATGAGTGAGAAAGATCTTCTTTCCATCTGCAAAGATGAGTCCAGACTGGCTGAGACATGAAAATGGAAGAACCATCTGATCTACTTCTGCTTCACAATTTCCCCTGACTGCCATTATCTTATTCTTCATAGCTGAAAGGATTGTAATCACCTTCTTAGGTGCATATCCTTCTGGTAGGTCATTTCTTGGACCATGATACAATAGGTCTCCTAACAAGACGACAAGATCTGGGTTCAGATCATCATATTTCTTCTTTAGTTCCAGTGCAGCTTTTTCGGAGCCATGGATATCTGATGCAATTAACAAAATCATGGGAATATGGTAATATTAACGTGTAGCAATGAAAAGGGCTCAATTGACCCTTGAAAAGCCCTCAGATACACACCAACTACACATAACTATCTAAAAACGACAAAATTTTGGAATACCAATCACACAATTCAGTGCAATACTATATACATAACAAAGCAAATAGATTTTTTTCACAACAAACTTCCCCCTTAATTAGATTGAGAGCCTGGCACCCCTGCTAGGCTCTCTTCCTATTATAATAGGGCTATATTCGATTTTAGAGGAAAAATTCAACTTTATAGAACTCCTTGACACTATTGAAAAGGCAAAAAATGAATGAGATAATAAACGTGTAAACAGTGCCCAGACGCTATGTTAAAAGTGTCTTTTAACATAGAGCTCACATAGGGAACATTCATTTATTGTAGTATAGAAAGAAACGGAGTGTAAATGTAAAAAATAAAGGTGAAATGAATCAGAAATCCAATATTATCATTTATACAACAGAAGATGGATTAGCTAAAATTGAAACAACGTTTGAGGATGATACAGTCTGGCTATCCATTGACCAAATGGCAGAATTGTTTCAGCGAGACCGAAGCGTTATCGGTAAGCATATAAGAAATATTTTCAAAGAAGGCGAATTGCAGAAAGAATCAGTGTGGGCAAAATTTGCCTACACTGCCGCTGACGGGAAAATATATCAAGTGGATTATTATAATCTGGATGTGATTATTTCTGTCGGCTATCGTGTGAAATCGAAACGAGGTACACAGTTTAGAATCTGGGCAACGAACATTCTAAAAGAGTATATGCGAAAAGGCTTTGCCATTGACGATGAACGTTTGAAAAATCTTGGTGTTGGCGGTTACTTCAAGGAACTCTTAGAACGTATTCGTGATATTCGAGCATCAGAAAAGGTATTTTATCGTCAGGTTTTAGAAATTTATGCTACAAGTATCGACTATGATCCTAAAGCGGAAATTTCTATCCAGTTTTTTAAGAAAGTCCAAAACAAAATTCATTATGCGATTCATGGGCAGACTGCTGCAGAAGTAATCTATAACAGAGCCGATGCAGAAAAAGAATTTATGGGACTTGCCTCGTTTGTAGGAAAACAACCAACCTTGAAAGAAGCTGTTGTTGCAAAGAATTATTTGGACGAAAAGGAACTTCGGGCCATGGGGCAACTCGTATCAGGATATCTTGATTTTGCAGAACGACAGGCGGAACGAGAGCAGGCAATGACCATGCATGACTGGGCAGAACATCTGGATCGTATTCTCACTATGAGCGGAGAACAGTTATTGATTGGAAATGGAAGCGTCAGTCATAAGCAGGCGGTTGATAAAGCAACTGGAGAATATAGAAAGTATAAGGAGAAAACACTTAGCGAAGTGGAACAGAATTATCTGGATTCGATTAAAATGCTGGAAGAGAAAATCGAGAAAAAATGAATTAACAAATAAGCGTCTTGTGACGTAAACGTAGTCTCGTGATCTCTAGTTTTTAATAATTCCCCGAGTTTCGGATTTTAGGCAATGTAAAAGCGTGTAAAAACCCCATTCCACAATGCGCTGAATGAGGGTTTTGAAGTGTAAGAGTTTGTTAAAACTGCACTATTAAATGAGACCTTCCACATGAGAGGTCGAATTTAGCTTATAGTTCTAAATTTATAGAGGATCATCTCTGTTTCTAACCTAGCAAAACCAAGCTTATTAATCCGTAACTTTTATTTTTAGGTTGATTTAAAACAGCCAACTTGGCTTTCCAAATTAAGACATTACTTGAAAATAACTCTTTTATATTCATTTGAGGAAAGATGGAGTGATTACGAAGGAGTAGACCCATTCATTGTTAAACGAGTAGCTATGGATTATATATCGGGCAAGGAAGAGATTGTCGAAGATAAAAAGTTCTGCTGTTAATTTAAAATGTGTGTGCTAATTCAGTGTTTTGAATTAGCACTATCCGATTGCTAAAAATCACATGCCTTTAACCATTACGATAATCATCGTGGTAGCAAGCAAGATAGCAACGATGGATGCATGAATGATTTGATTTCTTTTTGCTTTCTTTTCTTTGTCTTTATTGTCTTTTTCCATGTCTAGGAATTATTGCACAAAAATGTACTAGACAAAAGGTTCATATTCCGGTAAATTGATTGAGCATTCAGAATATTTGAGTGATTATGGGCAGTTAGCTCAGCGGGAGAGCATCGCCTTGACGTGGCGAGGGTCATAAGTTCAATCCTTATACTGCCCACATAGTCCTTGGTTAATCCAAGGATTTTTTTGTCTCAATAGCTTCCTTCTTTTTTCTTCATTTAATCGATAATTCAAATTCATTCATTCTTATTAATATCGATATTTTCAATTGATACCCTTTAGTCAAACGAACAAATCTGGAGGGTTTTCAATGAAAAAGAAAATTGTAGCACTGTTAGCTGTATCGCTTTTTGCACTTGCTTTCGTTGCAGCTGGATCATTGTCGATATCTTCTATCTCATTCAAGGATAGTGTCTCAAATCCTGTAGAGAAGGATTATAAAGTCGCAAGCTATAAGATAGAAGGAAAGAACAAACCTAATGCATCCACAATCTCAGGCCAATTCACAAAGACCTTTGATGAGATCCCATTCAAGCTAGACAATCTAACAGATGGAGATAATTGGACTATAAATGTCTCAGCTTATGATGCAAGTGGTAAGCTTGTTGGTTCTACTGGTGATATGACTGTTGCGATCAAGGGTAGCACTTCAATAGATGCAAATATTGTCGTAGATGTTCCATCTTTCAATCTTGATAGTGCAGTTGTTGCATCAAAAGGCGAATATGTATCAATCGATACTCTTTACGACATCAAAGGATATAAAATCACACTATCAAACTTGGACAGCGAGGAAGAATATGTAGAGAGTGTTGACACTCTTCCATATAACAAAGCTCTTACATCAGGGCGCTGGAGTGTAAAAGTTGAAGCTTTGGATAATAATGATAATATCATTGCATCCAGTGGATACCAGACATTCAGGCTTGGTGAGATAGGCTCTGTTAGTGGAAAGATTGCACTACGCGTTGCTAATACAACACTAAGAATGGCAACAAGTGGTACATCTAGTAACAATGGATACACATATATAGAGGATCAGAATGCTTTCTCTGTAAAGGCATTTGTATCTCCACTTACAAAGGATGATTCTGTTAGCTATGAGTGGTATGTTTCAAAAGATGGAGAGTGGCAACTTGTTGATAAAGTGACAAGTGACACACTTACCTATGATGATGTGAAGGATATTATAGAGCAAAACAGTACTTTCTCTATTCTTTGTAATCCTGTATTGAATGACAAGACATATAGAGGAAGCTCTGTAACATTGTCTCCTATTCCAGAACTTGCACCAGTATTATTTGTAACTGGATCTGATGCTATCACATTGGATGGAAAGAACTCTGTAGATAGTGTTACAACTGGAGAAACTGCAAAATTCGCACTCGATGTTCCAACATATTACCTAGGAACTGGCTTGAAAGCTTATTACACAACAGATGGCACAAAGCCAACTGAGAAGAGTGAGCAATTGGTTCTTGGAAAGAGTGTAAGCATCAACACAGGAAAGAGCGAGCTAAAGCTTTTGCTTGTAGATCAGAGTGGAAAGAATTATGAATACACAATTTCCTTGAACATAAAATCTAAGGCTTCTGCTCCTTCTGTATCTATTACAAATAGAGATAGAGGTAAGGATTTGTATGCAACACTTTCAACTCGTACAGAAGACGCAAAGATCTACTATACACTCGATGGAACAGAACCTACTGAAAATAGCACAGAGTACACAGAGCCATTTAAGGTCGGCTCATTGCTTACTAGATCAAATACAACGATTAAAGCCATAGCTATAAAGAGTGGCTACGAAAACTCAAATGTCACTAGCGTTAAGTCGTTTTAGCCTTTTGATTGAGCATAAAGGGATGATGCTTCCGTCTGTTAGATGAAGCTCTCCCTTTTCCAAGTTAACTTTTGTAACCTTTGCCTTTGTTGTCTTATATAAACCTCCTTTCTTATTGGTGTCCTTTTCGAAGTGTGTTATTTCGATCTCGTCATTTGGCTTAAGGCAGCAAAGGCTTTCGTTTATCTTGTCCTCTTCATCAGATGATAGAAATCTTTCCTTATATGTAAGTCTGTTTTCCTCAGCAATTGCTTCCTCATAACCTGTGAGAGCTGCAAAAGGGGAGAATTGAGATGCTCTATTTTCTCTTGCCATAGGCTTGTGCTTGGAACTCATCGGTCTAGATAAATTGATGATGTCACTATAGTCATCTTTCATGCCTTGTGTCCTCCTATTTGCGTATTCCTTTCCTTTTGAGTCGCTCCATCTTCGTAGCTTAATCCTTTTAATATGGAGTTCTTGCCATATTTGTTTTTAATCTCTATTAGAGCTTTCTGGATAGATTCATCTTTCTCTTCCTGAATATTTTGCTTGTACTCTATTTCTTTTTCCTTAACATAGTCTGTAAACAAATCAAGCTGCTTTATTTCTTCCTCTTTCGGAATATTATCTGCTAAAACTACATTAGTTGCGGCAAGAGCTATTCTTCTGATCTTAAGGTTTCTGTTAACAATTTCGGAGTACAGAGTTTCCAATGCTTTTGATATTTTTTTAGATGAAGATGTGTATTTATCTATGTTCGCTGTTCCATGCGCGTGCTTTGGAATTGCGCGGCCGTAGATATCTACCTTGACATCTCCTTGATATGTCTCATCTTTTACATTTGCTATATCGTATCCAATTGTAAGAACTATCTGTTTTGTCTTCAGTCGTTTTTCAACAAGCGTGAGAGCTAATGAATCTGCCATCTCCAATACAACAATGCGAGCTTGATCGAAAGAGTAGGGTGCTTGTAAAACCTGTCCACTTCCAATTGAAGTAGCCTCAGGCTTATATGCTTTAATATCGGCCATAGTGCATGTCTCTATTCCCCATGCATGATCGATCAACAGCTCTGCGTTTACGCCAAATAGCTTATATAAGAGGTCTTCGTTTCTATATGCACTATCTGGAGCAAGAGAACATCTTGCGATGTCACCCATTGTGAATATGTTGTGCCGCTCGAGAGTGGATGCAATTCCTCTTCCGACACGCCAAAAATCAGTTATTGGTCTATGAGCCCATAGCTTCTCTCTGTATTCTCTTTCATCAAGGGACGCGATTCTCACGCCATACTCATCTGCTTTTATGTGTTTTGCTTCTATATCCATAGCAATCTTTGCTAGATACAGATTTGTACCAATTCCTGCTGTTGCTGTAATGCCTGTTTCTGAGAGGACGTCCTTTATTAGAAGTCTAGCAAACTCCTCAGCACTTTTTTTGTAGAGTTTTAGATAGTCTGTTGCATCAATGAATACTTCGTCTATTGAATATACGTGTATATCATCTGGCGATATGTACCTCTTATATATTCCATATATTCGCTGTGAGTATTTTATATATAAAGCCATTTGCGGAGGCGCAATCAGAAAGTCCAGCTTTAGGCGAGGATTTGCGATCAAGTCTGAGTTGTTCCAGCTTTTTTTGTTGATTTTACCTTTAGTGGAATTGATAAGAGCGACCTTTTGTCTTACTTCAAAGAGCCTGCAACGACCGGGGATTCCATAACTTTTCAGGGAAGGTGAGACAGCAAGACAGATAGTTTTATCACTTCTTGATTCATCTGCAACAACAAGGTTTGTTGTAAGTGCATTCAAACCCCGTTCTACACATTCTACAGATGCATAGAAGGATTTCAAATCAATAGCGATGTACGTTCGTCTCTTGTCCACATTTTTATATTAGCTTGAATTTTGATTTTTTATAAAGAAAAGGCAAAGAGAAAGGAGCTGTTATTCAGCTCCTCTGCTCCTTGCGCTTTATAAGTGCCAAGTGCTCTGATTCTGTCTCTGATGCACTTTTGCCATTTCTACCGGAAATCCTTACCAGGAATGAATAGCGTTTGATTCTGTATTCATCAAAAGCACCACGTTTCATCCTCCAACTCCAGTTCTTGTCGTTGCAAGTAGATGGAAAATTCATTCTAGCTTCGTCCCCCAATTCCAGTATGTCTTGCATTGGTATAACAGCATAGTCTGCATTTGATAGCATGACTGCCTTAATAAGCGCCCATACAGCTTCTCTATCATCTGTTGAGAGATATTCCCTTACCATGTGTCTATCTTCATCAGAGAGATTGTCGAACCATCCTCTCGTTGTTTCGTTGTCGTGGGTACCTGTATAAGCAACGAATGGGCGAGTATAGTTCATTGGTAAGAAATCATCGAACGGATTATAGAATCCAGCTGCATCTCGCGAGAAGCCAAATTGAGCTATTTTCATTCCAGGAAATCCGTTTGAATCCCTTAGTTTTTCGACTTCCGGAGTCATTAGCCCTAGGTCTTCAGCAATGATAGGAAGATCCCCAAGTTCTGCTTTCAATGAAGCAAAGAGCTTCTTTCCTGGAGATTTCTTCCATTTTCCATGCTCAGCAGTCTTTGCTTTTGCATCTATCTCATAATATGCCTCTAATCCTCTGAAATGATCTATTCTTAGAACATCTGTAAGGTGTAGTTGTCTTTTTATTCTTTGTTTCCACCACGCAAAATCACTATCTACGTGCTTTTGCCAATCATATACAGGGTTGCCCCATAGTTGACCTGTGGCACTAAAGCCATCTGGAGGAACGCCGGAGACTGCTGTATAGTGGCCTTCCTCGTCGTGCTTCAAGAGATCAAGGTTTGCCCATGCATCAGCAGAGTCTGCTCCTACAAAAATGGGAATATCCCCAATTAGTTTTATCCCTAACTTATTTACATATAATTTGAATTCCTGGAATTGCTCTTCAAAAATAAATTGAAGAGCATACCAGACCCAAATCTCGTCTTTCTTGTTTTTCTTGATCTTTTCGAGTGTCTTTGCGTCTCGATAGCCTTCGCTCTTGTCCCACACACTGTGCCAACGAGCATCATAGTACTTTTCGTATAGTGTCATGAACAATGCATAATCTTCGAGCCAGAAAGATTCGTTTTCAATAAATTGATGAAAGCGCTTTGAGTTTTTGTGATTCTTCAAGAAGTTTTTTGCAGCTTTCTTCAACAGGGGCATTTTCCACTCAATTACCTTATTGAAATCAACCTTTTCCTCAGGAAACTCAGGTGGAATTATATCCTCTGGACGCAAATATCCTTTATCTACAAGCAAAACAGGGGATATCAGAAGTTCATTTCCTGCAAATGAGCTACGGGAAGCATATGGGCTATTTCCATAACCAGTAGGGCCTACAGGTAGAATCTGCCAATAGCATGCTCCTGCTTCTTTTAACTTATCTGCGAATTGATAAGCCTCCCTTCCTAAGTCTCCTATACCAAATTCTCCAGGAAGACTTGTTATATGCATCAGAACTCCATTTGCTCTGCATCCTTCAATATTCACTTTTATACTCCTTTTCGAAGGGTCTTTCCTTCAATGAGTGTATATGCTATTTGGTTCTCTTCTTCTACAGGAGTTCCTTCCAATTCCTGAAAGAGTAGGGTTGCTGACAACAGGCCCTTTTCGATAGCACTCTGACTGATTGTTGTAAGCTCAACGCCTGTTAACGCTGGATCCATGATGCCATCAAATCCAACGACAGATATATCTTCTGGAATGGAATAGCCTTGGGCTCTAAGCTCTCCAATTAGACCTAAAGCAACAATGTCTGACATGCATAGAATGCAAGAAGGCTTGCCATTTTTGAGAATTTCTCTTGCGACATTCTTTCCATCTTCAAGGGTTGCACCACAGCTGGCAATTATTGCATCTTCAGGCTTGATTCCATGTTTGAGCATGCTCATTTGGTATCCAAGCTTACGTTTTTTGCATATTGTTGTAGCTTCTTCAGGTGTTGAGAATGCATATGCATCATCAGGAAGAGTTACGATAGCGATATCTTTGTGTCCATTATCGAGAACTGTATCCATGATCGTTTCAGATGCTTTAACATCATCAATACTAACGGAGATCATGCCTTTTTCCCCAATTCCATCGATTACAACAACAGGAAGGTTTCTTACTTTGAATGCTTCACTGATCTTCTTGTTAAAGAAGAATCCCATTGCTATCAGACCATCTACAGGTGCATTCTTGATAGCTTCTGCAATTGAGGCATGCAATGGGGGAATAAGCATTACAGTGTATCCATGTTCCTCGCAAACCATTCCAATTCCTTTTATTACCTCTTGTGTATATGGGTTTGACAGGGAATCAGAGAGCTTTTGTGGAAGCAGGAATCCAATGGACATGTGTCTGCCCTTTGAGAAGTTTCTAGCCATAGGATCAGGGGAGAATCGAAGTTCTTTCGCAACTGCAAGAATCTTCTCCTTTGCTTCCTTACTGATTCTTTCAGGACAGTTAAAGGCAAAAGAAACTGCAGTCTTCGAGTATCCAGAAGCCTTTGCGATATCTGAAATAGTAGTTCTTTTGCCTTTTACCATGAGTTTTATCCTTTAACAGCACCAGCAAGGACACCCTTGATGATGTATTTTTGACATGAGATGAAAAATATTATTACAGGAAGCATAGCAAGTACAAGCATTGCCATCATAGCACCCATATCAACAGCACCATATCCACCTCTTAGATACTGGATAGCAACAGGAATTGTTCTGTGCTCAGAGCCAAGTGTCAGATAAGGGAGTAGGTAGTCATTCCATACCCACATGGTCTGCAATATTGCAAGTGTGATTGCAGTGCTTTTGAGCATTGGCATTACAACGAAGAAGAATGTCTTCACTGGTCCTGCTCCATCGATCATTGCAGCTTCTTCAAGTGCAATAGGAATTGATTTTATGAATCCTGCGAACATGAATGTTGCCATTCCGCAGCCAAAGCCAACGTACAGGACTATGATTCCTACTGGATTGTCCAAGTGGATCATATTGGCAAACTTACTCATTGTGAACATAACCATTTGGAATGGAACGATCATTGAGAATGTGAGTGCAAAGTAGATCAGTGTTGTAAACCAGCTTTTTACCCTTGTTATGTACCATCCAAGCATACTTGTTGTCAAAAGAATGCATAATACAGAAGCAAGAGTGATCCAGAGAGACCATTTGAATGCTGTAAAGAATCCAATGGATGTTAATCCTCTTGTGTAGTTTGTAAATCCTACAAATGTTTCAGCATCAGGAAGCTTGAATGGGGCAGTTGAGATAAACAACTTTGATTTGAAGGAGTTCAGAAATACTACAACAATAGGCATGATGATAAAACATGCAATTATCAATAGTATTATAAATAGGACTATGTTAACGCTTTTCTTTTCAACTTTAGCCATTAGTTTTCAACCTCCTTCTTTCTTGTGATAGCAAGCTGAGCTAGTGCAATACATGCAACCAGTATTGTAAATACAACAGCTTTAGCCTGTCCTACACCCTCAAATCCAATTCTGTTATAGAAGGTTTCATAGATGTTCATTGCAAGCATTTCTGTCTTATGGTTAGGACCTCCCGCTGTGAGTGCAAGGTTCTGATCATATAGCTTGAATCCATTTGTTATAGTCATGAACAAACAGATTGTTATAGATGGCATGACTGTTGGGATTACAATCTTAAATAGACGTGTTGCTGTTCCTGCGCCATCGATTTCTGCAGCTTCTAGCATATCAGAAGGAATGTTTTGGATAGCTGCAATGTAGATTACCATCATATATCCAACATTTTGCCAATTCATCAAGATGACCAATCCCCAGAATCCGAATGATGCTCTTGCTGTGATAGATGTCTCAAAGTATGCAAGAACGCCATTTATGATAACGTTCCAAACCCATCCTAGAACGATTCCTCCAATGAGGTTTGGCATGAAGAATATTGTTCTGAATGCATTTGTTCCTTTTACACCTCTTGTAAGTACCAGCGCGAGTGTAAAAGATAGAATATTGATCGATATAACAGTTACAACTGTGAAAGCGAGTGTAAACCAGAAAGCTGATGTGAAGTAGTTGTCGATAGTGAATGCTTTCACATAGTTGTCAAAGCCTACCCAAGTTGCGTTTGTTATTTTAGTGAATTTGCAAAATGACAGTACCAAGCCCCAGATGAATGGGATAACGAAAGCTATCATAAAGCAGATCAGTGCTGGCAATGCAAATAGCCAGAAATATTTTTTAATAGATTTTTCCATATGGTTTCCCCATGTGTAGGATAAAAAAAGGTCGCCCCGAGAAGAGGCGACCTGTAGAAAGTCTTGATTATCTTCCTGCGATCTTTGCTTCTCTTGTCCAAGCATCCTGAGCTGCCTTTGTGACTGCATCCCAGTTCATTGTATAGTTTACATACTCGAGAAGAGCTGCACCGAAGTCTGCCTTCCACTGCTCTGAAGGAATTGCTGCGAATGTCCAAGGAATTGAGGTAACTCCATCTTTGTTCATCCAAGCTACAATCTGAGCTGCGAGTGGGTCTGATGGCATTTCGTCTGCACCAAATGAATTGAATGGTGTGATGAATCCAAGATTCTCGTTAACGATCTTCTTACCTGTCTCTGAAGAGAATAGCCATGTTAGGAATACATCTGCGCCCTTCTGAGCTGCTTCTGATGCGTTCTTGTTGATACAGAGGTAGTTCTCTGTTCCAATTGCAAGACCTGATGTCTCTTCTCCAGGGATTCCCATGTAGATAGGCATGAACTTGATGTCGGAGTTAGCAACCTTGTTTCCAGGAACGTTTAGGATCTGGCTTGCAGCCCAGTTACCGTTCTGAACCATTGCACACTGGCCAAGAGCGAACTCTGCCATTGAGTCATCAACACTCTTGCCGCCCAAGAGGCCTCTTGCTGTTGTGCTGTTGTTTAGGTATAGATCCCAAATCTGCTGGAATCTGTAGCTGTACTTGAACAATAGTGTTGTAGCTGATACACCATAAAGTGTTGCATCTCCGCCACTTGCTCTATCTCTCATCTCTGCGTATAGAGGGATGTTAAATAGGTGAGTCTGCCATCTCCAGTCATTTCCTGGTGCCATTGATGTGGAAGCGAATACACCCTTGATGCCAAGCTGATCTTTCTTAGCCTGCATATCTTCAACAACTGCCTTTAGCTTATCAAATGAGTTGATTTCGTCCATTGAGGAAGCCTTAGCGCCTGGAAGAGCGAAATACTTCTGCATGATTGCGTCGTTGTAGATGATTCCGTAGCCTTCTACTGCATATGGGATAGCTGCAATCATTCCGTCTGGAGTCTTAAGAGCCATGGACTTGTCTGCTAGTAGACCATAGAATGATGTGTTTGAAAGATCTGCTACATCATCCAATGATCCCTGTAGTCCAATTGGTCCATTTGTCTGGAAGATTACAGGAGGATTGTTCTTAGCAATTTCTGACTTCAATGTTGATGCATATTGGTTAGAAGCTGCTGTCTCTACCTTGAGTGTGTAACCAGGATTCTCTGCTTCAAATGCTGGTTTAACGACATTTTTATATACATCTGCGATTTCTGGTTTGAAGTTCAAGAAATAGATTTCTGTCTTTCCGCTTGTCTGAGCCTGTTGAGCACCTTTTGTGCTTGTCTGGGCTTCTTGAGCACCATTAGCGAATACGCCTGTGATTGCCATGAGTGCGATCAATAAGATACTGAGCGTCTTTTTCATGTTTTTCTCCTTTTGGGTGGCCAAATCTGACCTTATATTTCTGATACTAAATCGGTTTTCTAAACCGGTCAACAAAAATTTTGAATTTTTTTCTTTCATCAAATTCAAGAAATAAATCGTTGTAATATCGAATGATAAAAAATAGGTTAATAAATATCATGAACAAAGTATGTTTTAGTTCATTTTTACAGTTGCATGTATTATTCTCTCTCGGTAGAATAAAGCCGTCATGAATAACTTCAATATTTTTACAGCAAAGCTAGATGAGATTACTGCTTACTTTGGTCTAGGCTCTGGCGTAGAGATTTTTGGCCAGATAGTTATGATCTTGGTAGGCATACTTCTGATTTGGCTTGCTATCAAGAAGGAGATGGAGCCAACGCTTCTTCTTCCAATGGGTTTCGGAGCTATCTTGGTAAATATGCCAGGATCTATCATAGCAGGCGAAAATGGTATCCTTACTTGGTTATATAACACAGGTATCGATCACTACGAGGTTTTCCCATTGCTTCTATTTATTGGTATTGGAGCAATGATTGACTTTGGACCTCTTATTCAAAAGCCTTGGCTGATCTTTGTCGGAGCTGCAGGGCAGGGTGGAATCTTCTTGTCGATGATGCTTGCATCCTTCTTCTTCCCTCTCAATGATGCTGCTTCCATCGGTATCATAGGAGCTGCTGATGGTCCTACTGCAATTCTTGTTTCCCAGCGCTTGGGTTCTACATTCATAGCACCTATCTTGATCGTTGCTTATTGCTATATGGCACTTGTTCCTATCATCCAGCCAGTGGTATTGAAAGCTACAACAACAAAGAAAGAGCGAGAGATCAAGATGACATATTCTGCGGCATCAATATCGAAGACAACAAAGATTATCTTCCCGATTGTTGTAACCATAATCTGTTCTTTGATCGCTCCAGACTCTGCTGCTCTTGTTGGCATGCTTATGTTTGGAAACCTCTTAAGAGAGTGTGGTGTTCTCGACTCTCTCTCTAGAGCTGCTCAAGATGTTCTTTCTCCTCTTATTTCACTATTGTTGGGACTTGCAATTGCACCAATGCTAAACGCAAATGATCTATTGACAGTTGGAACATTGATGATCATCGTATTCGGTCTTCTTGCATTCATATTCGATACAGCTTGTGGAGTATTCTTTATCAAGATCGCTAACTTGTTCATTAAGGAAAATAAGCTCAATCCTCTTATTGGAGGTGCCGGAATTTCAGCATTCCCAATGTCTTCCCGTGTTGTACAGAAAGTAGGTCAGGAAGCTAATAAGCAGAACCATCTACTACCATTTGCGCTTGGGGCTAACGTTGCAGGCCAAATCGGATCTGTTCTTGCAGGTGGCCTATTACTAGGTCTATTGGGTTAAAGGAGGCTTTGTATGGAAAAACTACTAGCAGCATTTCATGTTGCAGATATTGCTCAGAAATCACCACTATTAGCAGTTGAAACAGGCTTCTTGGCTTGGGGGCTATTGGCTTTTTCAATGGCTGCTATCTTCGTAGTTGTATTGCTTGTTAACAAGTTTACTCACAAAAAGAAGAAATAAAAGAGTCTGTTTTATTCGAGGTCTATCGCAAGGTAGGCCTTTTTTTGATTCTCGACAAATGTATATAAAAGTTGAAAATACTCTTGTCTTTTCTCTCTTTTATCTTCATTATTCGAGCATAAGGAGTAATGAAAAATGGGCTTTTTCAAGCAGCTGAAAGAAGTGTCGATATCTGTGTTGCCAATTGCTCTAGGAGCACTTGTGCTTGGCCTCGTATTTAATGTCTTTTCAACTACTATTCCCATATGGCAATTCCTGCTTTCTGTTGCACTTGTAATCATTGGTCTTACACTATTTTTGTTGGGAGTCAATTTGGGTGTTGTTCCTGTTGGAAATCACCTGGGCGCGCATGTAACTGCAAAGCATAATTTGTTATTGCTGATGGCAGTAGGCCTGTTTCTAGGCATGATCATTACAATCGCAGAACCTGATGTTGAGGTTCTTGCAGGCCAGGTTGTACAGATCAATCCATCTATTTCGAAAGTAACACTAGTTGTATTCATAGCTTTAGGCGTAGGGCTTTTTATGGCGCTATCATATTTGAGAACCATTACAGGTTTTTCACTCAAGCTATCATTTGTATTTGGAATAATCCTGTTGTTTGGATTTGCATTCTTTGTTCCGGAGTTCTTCGTCTCTGTAGCGTTTGACTCAGGAGGAGCAACCACAGGACCTATGGCAGTTCCATTTATAATGGCACTAGGATTGGGTCTTTCATCAACAAGAGCCCAAAAGGAATCCGATTCATTTGGATATACAGGACTTGCATCCATGGGACCTGTGTTGTTTGTTCTTATTCTAGGTCTAATTTCATCTGGAACATTCACACCTGTTGATGTTGCATCAGAGACGCTGCCTTTATCACAACAGTTTCTACATGTTTTGAAGGAAGTAGTGGTTGCACTACTACCTCTGATTGTTATTTGTGTCTTGGTCCAAACACTCATAATGAAGCTTCCAAGGATCAATGCATTGAGAATCTACTCTGGTATTATCTATACATTTATTGGAGTAACCTTATTCTTGTTTGCAGTTAAATCATCATTTATGCCGATTGCGTCTCAATTGGGAATCATAATATCTGAAAAGGGCGCTTGGCTGATATATATAGTTGGAACGCTATTTGGAGCAGCGGTTGTGCTTGCAGAACCTGCAATCTGGCTTTTGACAGAACAAGTAGAAGAGGTCTCTCAAGGTAGGATCAAGAGAAGCTTGATGATCACATTCATTGCAGTAGGAGTGTCGTTGGCAGTTCTCTTGTCGATGATCAGAATCAACTATGACTTGTCAATCTGGACATTCTTGGTTCCTGGATATTTAGTAATACTTGCCTTGATGCCATTCTGTCCAGAGCTGTTTGTTGGAATTGCGTTTGACTCAGGCGGCGTTGCTACAGGTCCAATGTCATCAACATTCCTTCTTCCATTTGCTATCGGAGCTGCAAGTGTGCTATCTGGAAACACTGCATCTGCAAGCTTTGGTATGATAGGCCTTATTGCAATGATGCCAATTCTATCGATTGAGATACTCGGTGTTGTATTTAATGTTACAATCAAGAGAGCTGCAAAAAAGGGGGCAGATAAATGAATAAGATGATGATAGCGATCGTCAACAAGGGAGATGCTTCTAAGGTAATTGAAGCTGCACGCTCATCCGGTGCCCCTGGTGGAACCATCACAAGCGCAAGAGGCACTGCCACAAATTCAATTCTGGCAGCTTTGGGCTTGGGAGACAGCAAAAAGGAAGTTCTATATTCAATGATCCCTGCAGAGATAGAGAACTCTGTTGCGGATAGCATTAAGAAAAACGTAAAGACAAAAGGAATCCTTACATTCCTTTCTTCCGGGTTGGAGGTTGATATGGATAAGTGTGAATGGGTAATGATCCAGGTTATATGTGAGTTGGGATATGCTGAGGATATCATGGCATATGCAAGAAAGGCAGGAGCTGCTGGTGGAACTATCATCAATGCTCATGGAACAGCAAAGGAAGATGATATAAAGTTCTTTGGCTATCCTATTGTTGCAGAGAAGGAAATGCTTGTCATCGTAGAGAAGAAAGAGAAAGCTGCTGCTATCGAGAAAGCAATTTCAGGGATGGAAGCCTTGAAGAAAAAGGGCAAGGCAATTCTCTTTACAATGCCTGTATCTTCTTTCTCAACGTTTAGCTAACCTAAATTTGTATTTTCAATGTAGTTTCGAACTCACTACGTGATTTTTATATTGTTTTTACATAGACTAACTCTGATTGAATCAATATGATTTCTTGTTAATTCTTAGGAGTTAATCGTGATAAAAACGCTACTTAAAAGAGTTCGTCAATACAAATGGAAAGCGCTAGTCACTCCACTTTTTATGGTGGGTGAAGTTGCGATGGAGGTTTTGATTCCAACGCTTATGGCGCTGATTATAGACCGAGGTATTGCATCTTCCGATATGGACTATATTTGGAAGATGTCCTTGGTTCTTTTAGCTTCTGCATTCGGAGCTCTCTTCTTTGGAGTAATGAGTGCTATCATGGGAGCATCCGCTTCCAGTGGATTTGCAACAAACCTTCGTCATGATCTATTTGGTAAATTGCAGGACTTTTCTTTCTCTGATATCGATAAGTTCTCTTCCTCTAGCTTGATCACTCGTCTCACAACAGATGTTCAGAACGTGCAATCAACATTTCAGATGTCTATCAGAATGCTATTCAGAAGCCCTGTAATGTTTGTATTTGCAATCATCATGGTTGCAAAGAATGGAGGTTCCCTGTCCATTGTTTTTGCAATAGCCATTCCTTTGATCATCATCGGCATTGCCTTTGCACTAAAAAAGACACATGCAAGCTTTACAAAGGCATTCAAGGGCTATGATGCCTTTAACATGGTTGTTCAGGAGAACCTGAGTGGAATCAGGACTGTAAAGGCATATGTAAGACAGGAAGAGCAGGAAGAGAAGTTCAAGAAAGCTGCAGATTATATACAGGAGAACTTCGTCAAGGGACAAAGAATAATGGCAATCACCAATCCTTTGATGATGCTAGTATCCTACCTGTGTATGATAGTTGTCTCTTACTTGGGAGCAAGACTCATCAACATAGGATCCATGGCAACTGGGCAGTTGATGAGCATATACACATACACAGCTCAGATTCTCTCTTCATTGATTATGACAGGCATGATCATTGTTATGTATTCAATTGCTTGGCCAAGCATGCAGCGTATTACAGAGGTTTTGAATACAGTTCCATCAATGGACAAGAATGAAGATGGAGAGACTGTCGTAAAGGATGGATCCGTATCTTTCAAGGATGTTTCCTTTGGATACAAAGAAGGTGTTCCTGTATTGAAAGATATCAATCTGGACATCAAATCCGGTGAGACAATTGGTATTCTTGGAACAACAGGTTCTGGAAAATCAACTCTCATCAGTCTTATTGCGTGCCTTTATGATGTCGATAGTGGTTCTTTGTTGGTTGGCGGTAAGAATGTAAAGGATTATAACCTAGAATCCCTTCGTGATGAAGTTGCAATTGTGTTGCAGAAGAATACGCTTTTTTCTGGAACAATTGCTGAAAACCTTAGATGGGGAAATGAAAATGCAACAGATGAAGAACTACGGAAGGCTGCTGAAAATGCATCTGCATTGTCATTCATTCTTGAAAAGCCACAGGGCTTTGAGTCTTGGGTTGAGCAGGGAGGAGCAAACTTCTCAGGTGGACAAAAGCAGCGACTGTGTATTGCAAGAGCTCTGTTGAAGAATCCAAAGATATTGATCTTGGATGATTCGACATCTGCTGTTGATACTGCAACAGATAGAGCGATCAGGAAGAGCTTGAATGATAACGTTAAAGGAATGACAAAGATCATCATCGCTCAAAGAATCTCATCTGTAGAGGATGCAGATAAGATCATCATGATGGAAAATGGTCACATTGATGATATAGGCACACATGAAGAGCTATTAGAGCGTAATGAAGCTTATCAAGTGTTGTATAGAACTCAGCAGGAGGGTGTTTTAAATGGCTAGAAGAATGATGGGCGCAAAAGCAAAACACCCAATGAAGACACTTTTTAGAGTCTTGAAAGATGTTTTTGGACAGAAGAAGCTTCAAGTTATATTCATCTTTATATGTATTCTTGTTACAGCTTTCACAACTGTATATTCTGCAAACTTCCTAGGATCATTCATCGATGGATGCGTAGAGCCACTGATTGGAGTAGCAGATCCAGACTGGAAGCCTGTGCTCTTATCTTTGGGTAAGTTTGCACTAGTGGTTTTGGTTTCTGTCATATTCAATTTCCTTATGTCCTATATGATGGTTTCCATTTCCCAAAGTTCCATATATAGAATAAGAATCAACATGTTTTCAAAGCTATCTTCGCTTCCTTTGTCATACTTTGACAGAAACAAGCATGGTTCGATCATGTCTCGTTTCTCTAACGATACAGATACTCTTAATCAGTTGATTTCCAATGGCTTGATTCAATTGATCAGTGCCTTGATTACATCTGTATGGGTGCTTATATCGATGATCTCAAATTCATGGCAATTGACCTTGATAGTCTTGGTTTTCATCTTTGTAATGTTCTTTGCAACATCTATGGTTGCTAGAAAATCCGGAAGTAATTTTGCTCGTCAGCAGAAGAATCTTGGAGAGGTCAATGGATACATTGAAGAGATGATCAATGGCCAAAGAGTAGTCAAGGTATTCAATCACGAAGAGAAGAGCAAGGAAGAGTTTGCAGCTTTAAATGAAAAGCTTCGTGTTGCAATGGCTAAGGGTAATGGCTGGGCTAACTCAATGGGACCTGTCTCAAACAACATTGGAAACATCCAATATGTTGTTCTTGTTCTTATTGGTGCATATTTTGCAATCAAGAGTGGTGGATTATATTCAATTGGACTATTGGCAGCATTCTTGCAGCTATCAAAATCGTTCTCCCAAAACATAGGACAGATGTCAAACCAGCTCAATAGTGTTCTTATAGCCCTTGCTGGAGCTGAAAGAATCTACGAGCTTATGGAAGAAGAGCCTGAAAAAGATAATGGCACCGTAACACTTGTCAATGTAAAGAGTGTTGGAGGGAAGCTTGTTGAATGTGAGGAGAAAACAGGTTCTTGGGCTTGGAAGATCCATGATGACATCGTCTTGAATAAGGCAGATGAGATCAAACATAAAATCGATCCTGATTATGTAACTCCAGAACAGAAGAGCGTTGAATGGATCACTCCTTCTGATAAAGGTGCCAAATTCAGATATATCCCTCTAAAGGGTGACATTGTCATGGATCATGTCGACTTTGGATATACAGAAGACAAGACTGTTCTTCATGATATTTCCCTATATGCAAAACCTGGACAGAAGATTGCATTCGTAGGCTCAACAGGAGCTGGTAAGACTACAATCACAAATCTTTTGAACCGTTTCTATAATATCAAGGATGGAATCATCACATTTGATGGCATAGATATTAAGGATATAAAGCTTGATGATCTAAGACACTCCTTGGGTATGGTATTGCAGGATACAAACCTATTTACAGGAACGATCAAGGATAATATCAGATTTGGACGCTTGGACGCTAGCGATGAAGATGTCATAAAGGCGGCAAAGCTTGCGAATGCGCATGAATTTATAATGATGATGCCAAATGGCTACGATACAATGCTTTCAAACAATGGAGAGAGCTTGTCTCAAGGTCAAAGGCAGCTTTTGAGTATTGCGCGTGCTGCAGTTGCAGACACTCCTGTCCTTGTAATGGATGAAGCTACAAGCTCCATCGATACCCATACAGAGGCTCTTGTTCAGTCTGGTATGGACCGTTTGATGGAGGGCAGGACTGTATTTGTAATTGCCCATAGGCTTTCAACTGTTAGAAATGCAGATGCTATCATGGTTCTTGAAAACGGTAGAATAATCGAAAGAGGAAACCACGAAGCGCTTTTGGCAGCAAAAGGTGAGTACTATAAGCTTTACACTGGCCTAAGTGTGCTTGATTGAGAAAATTCATGATAAAGGCTGTGATTGAGAAAATTCATGATAAAGGCTTTACTTAATAAGCGAAAATAGTGTATAAAATCTTGTCCCTGCTAATTTAAGTGGTTTGACATACGTCTCTACTATTGCTATTATTGGTAGGAAGTTGAGTAATTCCGGAGGATTATAGATATGGCTGGTAATGTTTCAAAGAACGCTCATCGTGAAGGTGCTAAGGTTCTTACAAGCAGGTGGGGTGGCGCTATCAAGATGAAGAGCGTCTTCGAGAATGGAAAGCTCCGCCATGTAGCATATTGCGAGAAAAGTGGCAACACAGCTCGTAAGCCAAAGGATTTGATGTAATAGAAAATCCTTTCAGATTTAGGCCCGTTATCTAGCGGGTCTTTATTTTTGACAAAATTCTCAAAAATGTTATCAAAAAGGATGTAACTTGGCTTTCTTCTCGTTGTTTTCCTATAGTGTAAAGGGTTCTTGTTTTAAGTTTTTTTAACACAAAAAACACCTTAAATCACCGTTTTTGTTATATCTTTCACGTAAAAGCTATGGTATAGTTAATTATATTGTTAGATGAAACGATGATTAGTTATCATAAGGAGGAAAACTCGTGAAACGTTTTTCAAGGAAAATTTCTTCGGTTCTTTTGGTAGCTTTGCTTGCTTTTGCAATGATTGGATGTTCAAGTACAGCTAAGGTTGAATCTGTTCCTGGTGTTGTTGTTGCAGCTCCAGCAGAGACAACTACTCCAAGTGCACCAGCTGAAGCACCAGCTCCAGCTCCAGAAGTAGCTGAGCCAGCACCAGCTCCAGCACCAGAAGTGGTTGAGGAGAAAGCAATCTTAACTAGAGATATTACAATGTATGGCTACACAGCTTCTATTGAGGCTTTTGATGGTTATGCAAATGTTACATATCCTACAGTAGTAACAGAATCAGATCTAGCTCAGGCAGTTGCAGCTCTAAATGCAGCTTATCCTGGTGAGCTTGATGGAATTCTATATGAAGTAAAGGCTCCAGGCAAACTTCTTGTTACTTATCCACAGGGACTAAGTGCAGATGTTCTCAATGCATATATCAATGTTCTTGAGTCAGATCTAGCTTACTATGTTTCTGCTTTGCTTACTCCAGCAGAAACTGCTCCAGCTGAAGCACCAGCTCCTGCAGCAGAAGCTCCAGTTGAAGTAATAAAGCCTATCCTAACTAGAGATATTACAATGTATGGCTTTACAGCTTCTATCGAGGTTTTTGATGGCTATGCAAATGTATCATATCCTGCAGTAGTAACAGAGGGAGATCTAGCTCAGGCAGTTGCAGCTCTAAACGCAGCTTATCCAAACGAGCTACAGGGAATCACATATGAAGTAAAGGCTCCAGGCAGACTTCTTGTTAAGTTCCCAGAAGGTCTAAGTGCAGATGTTCTAAATGCATACCTTGATGCTCTTGAGTCAGATCTTACTTACTATGTATCTACATTGCTTGCTCCAGCTGAAACAGCTCCTGTTGAAACAACTCCAGCTGAGAAGGTAGAAGAAGCAGCTCCTGCAGTAGTAGAGGCACCAGTAGCTAAGGAACCAACAGTATACCAGGGCGGTATCGTTGAGATTGAAAAGAATGCAAAGGGTGACAAGGAATTCGACCTTTACGTTGTACATACAAATGACGTTCATGGAAGAATCGTTCCTGCAGACGGTGGCATGGGATATTCAAAGTTCGCAACACTTCTAAGGGATGCAAGAGCTTTGACAGACAATATCCTACTCTTGGATGCAGGCGACGTTTCCCATGGAACAAACCTTGCAAACGCATTCCAGGGTGAGACAGTTGGTGTTCTTCTTGATATGCTCGGATACGATGCAGTTGCTCCAGGCAACCATGACTTCAACTACGGTGCAGATACTCTTATAAAGGGGGCTAAGCTTGCTGAAGAGTATGCTAGCTTCAGAGTACTTGCTGCTAACGTAACAGATGAGAATGGAAACTTGGTATTCCAGCCATATCAGGTATATGACTACAACGGATACAAGGTAGTTGTAATCGGTCTTACAACTCCTGATACAAAGACAAAGTCACATCCAAAGAATACAGTTGGTCTTGATTTCATGAGCGAAGAAGTTGTTAACGGCGCACAGGCTCTTGTAGACTATGCAAACGAAATCGGTGACTTCGTAGTAGTTCTTGGACACATCGGTCTTGATGCAGATGGTTCTTCAGGAATCACATCAGATTGGATCTGCTCAAATATCAAGGGAATCGACTTGTTCGTAGATGGTCACTCACACTCAGTTCTTGAGAATGGCATGAAGGTTGGCGATACTCTTATCGTATCAACTGGCGAGTACCTAAAGAACTTTGGTGTTGTTGAAGTACACTTCAGCCCAGAAGGCGTAAAGATTACAGATGCTAGATTGATTTCAGCTGAAGAAGTTAACGCTCCAGAAGGAACAATCCTAGAGTCATTCGGAATCAAGGAAGTTGAAAACGATCCTGAAGTTGATGCATACATCGCATCTGCAGAGCAGAAGCTCAACGAAATGTACAGCGTAGTTGTAGCTAATGTTCCTACAGACCTAGATGGTGCTAGAGAGAACGTAAGAACCAAGAAGACCAACCTTTCCAAGCTTATTGTTAAGGCTATGACAACTGAGTCTGGTGCAGATTTCACAATCACAAATGGTGGTGGAATCAGAGCATCTATCAAGAAGGGTGATGTAACTCTTGGTGATATCAACGCAGTTCTTCCATTCACAAATACAATCACAGTTTGTGAAATCACTCCAGCTGAAGTATATGCAGCTCTCGAACATGGATATTCAAAGCTTCCAGAGACAAACGGTGGATACTCACAGACAGACCTACAGGTAGTTTACTCAAAGTCAGCTCCAGCAGGTTCAAGAATCTTGAGAGTACTTCTCAACGGTAAGGTTCTCGACAAGAGCGACACAACAACTATCTACAAGGTTGCTACAAACGACTTCATGGCAGCTGGCGGAGATGGTTACACAATGTTCGGAAAGGTTCTTCAGGAAGGTAAGATGCTTAACGAAGTATTCGCAGATTACCTACAGAAGGTTTATCCAGCAAAATAATCAACAAAGATTACTAATCTTGAATGGGTACTCGAAAAGGGTACCCATTTTTCATTCACTCATGTATCATTTTTCATATGAGTACTTGGCACGACATCATAGGACCATTGAAACAGACCGATGCTTTCAAGCATGCATATATGTATCAAGAAGAAAGACGTAAAGCAGGAGATGTAATCTATCCAGCGCGAGAGAATATATTCAATGCATTCAAGCTTACTTCCTTTGAAAACCTTAAGGTCGTTATCTTGGGCCAGGATCCATATCATGAACCTGGACAGGCAATGGGACTTAGTTTCTCGGTTCCTAGAGGTATTACGATTCCACCATCATTGCAGAATATCTATAAATGCCTTGAGTCCGATATACCAGGCTTTGTATCACCAAGCCATGGGGATCTTTCTCATTGGGCAGAACAGGGTGTACTACTTCTAAACTCTGTGTTGACAGTTAAAGCTCATCAAGCCTTTTCTCATAAAGGACAGGGCTGGGAAGAGTTCACAGATGATGTGATAAAAACTATCAATGACAAGTGTGAAAACCTTGTATTCATGCTATGGGGAAGCCCTGCACGGCAAAAGGGTGCTGTTGTAGATAAGTCAAGGCATCTAGTGCTGGAGACAGTACATCCAAGCCCATTATCTGCATATAGGGGCTTTCTTACTTGCCATCATTTTTCTAAGTGTAATCAATATCTAACAGAACATGGAAAAAAGCCCATTGATTGGCAACTCCCACTTTTGTGATTTTGCAAAAAACATAAATAAAATTGACATTGTATTGGTTTATAAATAGCATATAGAAAAGAAAATGAGTTCCCACCTAATTTTTATTTGATGCTTTTAATTTCATTTTCCTATTATTCTGCTTTGTTTTTTCTTTCATGAAGAATCGTTTTGTTTTTATCCCTGTAGGGGGATTTTTGTCAAAGGGAGGCGTTTGAAAGCTTTGTAGCTTTTTGTTGATTGCCATGAAATTGAAGTTTTATAAATATGCTCTAAAGAATATAAAGTTGTATATAATCTGTGCCATTGTCCTAGTGCTTGGAATATTGTTTTCTCTACTAGGACCATATCTGATGGGAAAGATCATTGATGATGTAGTAATAGCTTCGAACACAAGTTTATTGTGGCCATTGGGAATTGCGATGTTTCTGTCGTATGCACTCACAGGACTACTTCATTACCTTGAGGAGTATAATTCAGATAAAATCTCAAAGCTTGTTGCTTCCAATATAAGACTTGATCTCTTTAGCTGGATTCAGAAGGAAGATGGAAGCTTCTTCAGAGAGCGTAGTGCTGCTGACCTGATGAGCAGAACTACAACAGATACAAACTACATTGGTTTTACATTTGGATATTGTATTGTTTATACAGTTCAAGCGTTATGTTCTGTGATAGCTATCTCAATTGCAATCTGTGCTGTAAATCCACTTGGTGCGATCATTCCATTTGCATTCTTGCCCATTATCGTATTCCTTTCATATAAGGCAGAGGTGAAAGGCGACAAGATCATGGATGACCTTTCAGATCAAAGTGCAAACATAAACCAAGTAGCGGGTGAAGCTATCAAGGGAATTCGTACAGTTAAGGCTTTTGGAACTGAAGACAAGGAAAGAAAGAGATTTGCTGTTTACAACAAAAAGTATAGAGATCTTCACAATAGAATCGACTATCTATGGACAGATTGGTATGCTCCTGTTGATGCTCTTGCTCGTGCGATGATCCTTATTAACATCCTTCTTTGTGGAACCATGGTAATTGGAGAAAAGATGAGCCTGGGAGATTTCACAATTGTTTTCCAATACACAAGCCAGCTTACTATGCCAATTACAGAGTTTGGATGGCTCTTGAGAATGTTTGCACAAGCTAGGTCCGGCGGAAGAAAGATCAATAAGATAATGGAGCGAGAGCCTTTGGTAGTATCTGGAGAAGATACTATTGAAGAAAATGCAGAGACATTGGAATTCAAGAATGTATCATTTTCGCATCAAGGAAAGACTCTCTTGGACGATGTATCTTTCAAGCTTGAAAAGGGAAAGACGCTGGCAATCATGGGTGCCTCAGGCTCTGGAAAGTCTCTTATTGCATCCCTTGCTGTTCGATTTATAGATCCTACAGAAGGAGAGGTTGTAATTGATGGAAAGAATATCCGAAATTGTACTCTCGATAGTGTTAGGTCATTCTCGTCTATTGTTACTCAAGATGTGTTCTTGTTCTCAGATAGCGTTATAAACAATATCAGGCTTGGTCAGCGCGATCGCTTGGACAGAGAGATCTGTGTTGAGTCTGCGAGAAAAGCCAATGCTTCCGGATTCATTGAAAATCTATCAAATGGATATGATACGGTAATTGGAGAGCGTGGAGTAGGATTATCTGGAGGCCAGAAACAGAGACTTTCCATTGCTAGATCGTTTTCAAAGAAATGCAGGTTGATCATTCTTGATGATGCTACTTCTGCATTGGATATGGAGACTGAGAGAGATATCGAGGATACTCTAAAACATCAGAAAGACATGTCAATGATGATCATTGCCCATAGAATTTCTGCAGTCTCTTTTGCAGACGAAATCATTGTCTTGGAAGCAGGAAGAATCAAGGAGAGAGGTACTCATAAGACTCTTATGGAGAAAAAAGGTCTTTATTACCAGACATACCTTTCTCAATATCCGGAGAGTGTGTAATGCGTGATAACTATAAAATAGATGAAAAAAGCGTTGAGATATCAAAAAGAGAGACTCTGAAAAGAATCCTTTCCTATTTTTCAAACTACAGACTAAGAATTGCATTAATCATCATAATGGTTCTTGCGATGAGTTTCATTGTTTCATCAATTCCTCTTTTTACTCAGCATGCAGTAGATGTCGATATTCATAATCGCGATGTAAAAGGACTAGCAATAACTGTATCCATTGCAATAGCACTATGTGTTGTGATCTGGATACTTTCAGTGATAAAGCAGCATATGCTCGCATCCATCACCAATGAAATAGTATGGAGCGTGCGTAAGGATTGCTATGACAAGGTGTTGAAGCTTTCATTGAATTTCTTCGATACTCGTCCTTCTGGAAGAATACTTGCGCGTCTTGTAGGAGACATGGAAGGATTCAAGACAATATCGCAACAGATGGTTAATGACCTGATTCCAAATATCGCTATCATCATAATTGTATTTACTATCATGTTGATCAGTAGTCCAATTCTATCGATCTCTGCATTTGTGGTACTCCCATTTCTCTCTGCATCTACGTTCTTTATCATATATAAGGGCTATCCAAATTGGGAAAGCTATAGAAAGAAGGAATCAAACCATACTGCGTTTGTTTTTGAAGACTACTCAGGAATACGTGCAATTCAGTCTTTCTCTGCTGAAGGAGAGAGTATTGCAGAGGAAAAAAGACTGCTGAAAGAGGTAACAACTGGCTGGAACAAAGCTGTAAGATTCAGCGATAGCTTGAATGTTGTAATGCTGACAAATCAGGGCTTTGGCTATTTTCTATTGTTTGTGTTTGCAGTCAAATGGCTAAAGATGGGCTCCTCGAGTGTCGGACAGCTATTGGCATTCTCTGGCTATATGACACTCTTTTGGCAACCAGTCAGAGCTCTTGCTTCAATGTATACTCAGATGATCAACAACCTTGCTTCTGCGTCTCGTGTATTTGAACTGATGGATGAGGAAGTAACATTGACTGAAGATGAGGATGCAAAGCCACTGGTTGTTACAGATGGCAATGTTGAATTTGACAATATCTCATTTGCATATCCAGATGAGCCAGATGTCACTATTCTTGAAGATGTTTCGTTCAAGGTTAAGGGCGGATCTAGAATTGCCCTTGTAGGTCCTACAGGAGCAGGAAAGACCACAATAATCAACTTGATTGCCAGATTCTATGATCCAATAAAAGGAAGGGTGTTGATTGATGGAGAGGATATAGCACATGTTACATTCTCCTCCTTGAGGGATTCTATTACTTTAATGCCTCAGGATTCAATGCTCTTTACTGGTACAATCAAGGATAACCTGTTGTATAGAAGAGAATGTAGCGATGAAGAGATGATCGCAGTATGTAAGCGTCTAGGAATTGATTCGTTTATCTCGAATCTATCCGAAGGATACAATACTGAGATCGGGGACGCTCTTCTCTCTCAAGGGCAGAGCCAATTGATAGCTCTTGCAAGAACTATCATTGCAGACCCTAAGATCCTGATTCTTGATGAAGCTACTAGTAATGTTGATACCCAAACAGAGCTGATGGTTCAGCGGGGCTTGGACATTCTAATGGAAGGACGCACTAGCTTTGTTGTTGCTCATAGGCTTTCGACAATTGTCTCTTCTGACGAGATCTTCGTAATATCCGACAAGGGAATTCTTGAGCGTGGTAATCACAAAGAACTCATGGCAAAGGATGGAGAATACAAGAAGCTATACATGGCACAATTTGCATTCATGTAGAGTGCAATCAGTTACCTATATCGTAACTCTGTTACCTAAATAGGTAACTGATTAGAATAATCAGTACCAATTTTCCTCAATATCTTTTTTCATAATTGATATGAATGAAGATAAGACAGCAATGGACTTTTGGGGACGAGTTGAGATAGCACAGAAAGATGCCGGTTATAGTACCTTGAAAGCTCTATGCAATAATGCTGGTGTCTTTTATAACACAATTACCAACAACCGCAGTCAAAGCAAGCTCCCTCGTCTCGATACTGCCGTATCTCTTGCGCATGAGCTAAAGCGTCCCGTTGAATGGTTGATGTATGGTGAGAAATGGGTTGATTATTCAGATAAGGATGATGTTTTGCAAAACCTGTCAACCGATCCACGTCTGTATGAGATAGCAAAAAGTCTTCTAGAAGCAAATGCAAATCAATTGATTGCTGTCGAAGTAGCTCTTGGAATCAAAAAATAGGAGTCTTCGATTCTATTAAGAATCCTTCTTTTCATATAAGCTAATCTTGTTGGAGGATTGATTATATGACAATTGAATACACAACGAAATCCAAGCTTGAGTCGCTAGCACTGACAATTCCAAATATTTATGCAAAGGTTCTCACATCTCCTGATGATGCTGAATTTATTCTTATTGCAAAAGAAGACTTTCCTGTCTCTTATTATGTAGCAGCGATAGCACGATGCGATGAGATTCTATATATTAGCGATGAAGAATATAGAGAAATAGTCCAGAAATTCATTAAAGGGACAAAATGACACATCTTGAGTTGGTTAAAACTTGTATGGGATAAATTGACACACTATATTGCGTCAATTTTTCTTTTGAGTCAAAAAAGTCCCAAATTAATCAAATGCACATTTAATATAAATATAATTAATTTATTATAGTATATAGAATTACATAAGTTGGCACGGATGTTGCAATACTCTTGGTGTAGCAAGAAAATGAAGCTACAAAGGAGTTCAAAATGAAATATTACGTAAATAGACCAACATCAACAGCAACAGGAATGGAAGAGTTCTTCAATGATCTCTTTGGAGATGGTACATTCTCAAGAAAGTTCCCACCAGTAGATGTATATGAGACTGAAAAGGGATATGTAATTGAGGCTCAAGTTGCAGGCTTCAAGCAAGATGAGATCAGCCTAAGTGTTGATAAGCATGTTCTTACTATCGCAGCTGGAACAATGAAGAAGGCTGAGAACGAGAGTGAAAAGAATGAGAAGAAGGAAGAAAGAAACTATGTAATCCGAGAGATGAGCAAGTCTTCTTTCACAAGATCATTCACACTTCCTGATGATGTCGACGAGGAAAACATCGAGGCAGAAACAAAGGATGGTATCCTAAAGGTATATATTCCTAAGATGGAGAGAGCTCAAAAGGGCAAAATCGAAATCAAAATCAAATAAATAGCACAGGTTGCACACACACGAAATCGGAGCTTAAAAACTCCGATTTTTTTTATCCCCATATCTTGAGAAGCTCTATCTATAATGTTAGTTTAATGTAAAGGCTTCACTGTTGATTTGTGTCAAAAGCATTTGATGCATTGAAACTCGTAATTCATTTTTTGGGGATTGTTATGAATAAGATTCTAAAGAAAGAACAATTTTCTCCAGAGGTTTTTTCATTCGTGATCGAAGCTCCGATGATCGCATGTGAAAGAAAAGCTGGACAGTTTGTCATAATTCAAAAAGGCGGAGACTTCAATGAAAGAATCCCTCTTACAATTGCAGATGCAGATCCAGAAAAAGGAACTATTACAATAGTATTCCAAGCTGTAGGGGAATCTACCCATCTTCTTGCAAGAATGAATGAGGGAGACTATATCGAGAATGTACTTGGACCACTTGGAACCCCTACTCATATTGAGAAGTTTGGTAAAGTTGTATGCGTCGGTGGTGGAGTAGGTATTGCTCCTTTGTACCCAATTGCTAAAGCAATGAAAGAAGCTGGAAACGAAGTAAGATGTATAATTGGGGCAAGAACAAAGAGCCTTTTGATAGAAGAAGACTTGATGCGAGAAATTGATCATGAGCTAATCATTGTTACTGATGATGGTTCATATGGACAGAAAGGATTGGTAACAGAGCCTCTTGCTGAGCTATGCAAGGAAGGTGTTGACCAGGTTGTTGCAATTGGTCCTGGCATCATGATGAAGTTCTGCGTTAAGACTTGCGAAGAGACTAATACACCGATCATGGTATCATTAAATACAATCATGATAGATGGAACAGGCATGTGCGGTGGCTGCAGAGTCACTGTAGGTGGCCAGACTAAGTTCGTTTGTGTTGATGGCCCTGAGTTTGATGGACATCTTGTTGATTGGGATAATCTTATGAAGAGACAGAGAAGCTTCAAGAAAGAAGAGAC
Source organism: uncultured Spirochaetales bacterium (assembly GCA_934276485.1). Taxonomy (GTDB): domain Bacteria; phylum Spirochaetota; class Spirochaetia; order Sphaerochaetales; family Sphaerochaetaceae; genus Ornithospirochaeta. The sequence continues at coordinate 38,411 of CAKQTE010000135.1, forward strand.
GGAAGCTCACCATAAGTGCCATGTTGAACTACAGATAGAGGAGGGGAAAGCATGATCGATAGCAATAAAATCCAAGAAGAAGCAAAGACAATTCTCGCAAATCTTCCAGATACTCTTACTGCAAAGGATCGAAGTGCTATCCCACATATGGATATGCCAAGCCAAGAGCCTAAAGAAAGAATAAAGAACATGAGTGAAGTTGCTCTTGGATACACAGAGGAGGAAGCTCTTGTAGAGGCAAATAGATGTCTTAATTGCAAGACAAAGCCTTGTATGCAGGGCTGTCCTGTTGGTGTAGATATTCCAGCATTCATCAAGGAAATTCAAAACAAGGATTATAAGAAAGCCCTTGAGATCATACAGCAAACATCACTTCTTCCTGCTGTCTGCGGACGCGTGTGTCCACAGGAAAATCAATGCCAGAAATATTGCACTGTAGGAAAGATGCTTAAAGATGTGGACCAAGCTGTTGGAATTGGACGCTTGGAGCGATTTGTTGCAGATAGGGAATCTGACAATGTATCTCTTCCCCAGATCAAGGCGCCAACTGACAAGAAAGTTGCTATCGTAGGCTCAGGCCCTGCTAGTATTTCCTGTGCTGCCGATGTAAGAAAGGCAGGACACGAGGTTGTAATGTTCGAAGCTCTCCATAAGATGGGCGGAGTACTATCATATGGAATTCCTGAATTCAGACTTCCAAAAGCCCTTGTCGATAAAGAGATCGATAAGCTAAGAGCAATGGGAATCAAGATAGAAAACAATGTCCTAATTGGAAGAACAAGAACTATCGAAGAGCTTATGAATGAAGATGGATTCGATGCTGTCTTTGTTGGAACTGGTGCAGGACTGCCAAAGTTCATGGGAATACCAGGAGAGAACTTGGTATCTGTATTCTCTGCAAACGAGTACCTAACAAGATCAAACTTGATGAAAGCATTCGATGAGAAGAACTCAAAGACACCATTCTATCATGCAAGAAAAGTTGCAGTGCTTGGTGGTGGAAATGTTGCTATGGATGCTGCTCGTACAGCTTTGAGACTAGGAGCTGAGAAGGTCGATATCATATATAGGCGTACAATGGACGAAATCCCTGCAAGAAAGGAAGAGGTAATGCACGCAAAGGAAGAAGGAGTTAACTTCATGCTTCTTTCGCAGCCTGTTGAGATTCTTGGAGATGAAAATGACCTTGTGAAGGGTATTAGGATCCGTAAGTGTGAGCTAGGAGAGCCAGATGCTTCTGGTCGTCGAAGCCCTGTTGAGATCCCAGACTCTGATTTTACTGAAGAATATGATGCTGTCATTGTATCTATTGGTAATGCTTCCAATCCTCTTATCAAGAAGACAACTCCAGAGATAGAGACAAACAAGAGGGGAAACTTCATTGTCAATGAAGAGACTAATGAAACTAGCATGAAAGGAGTATTTGCTGGTGGCGATATCGTTCTGGGAGCTGCTACAGTTATTCTTGCAATGGGACAAGGAAGAAAGGCTGCTAAGGCTATCAACGAATATTTGGAAACGAAATGAACAATTTAGAGCTATATAAAGATGTTTTTTGCATTCTTGATGATTGTGATAAATATCAAGCACTTGAAAAGATTATTTCATCTTGCACAATCTTCTCTTCCCTTCCTGAAAACAGGGAAGAGTTTTGTGCATCCGTTTTGAAAAGAGAAAGAGAGCAATCTACAGATATTGGCCATGGTGTTGCTATTGCTCATGGCAAGGTAGAGGAACTTGAAAAGACTAGAATTGCACTTGGTTTCTCAAAAAATGGAATTCTTTTTAAGGAAAATGGAATGCCTGTTCATTTGATATTTGTAATTGCATCTCCTCTTAATGACAATTCTAATTACCTAAAGAGCCTATCTGCACTTCTTTCGTGGGTTCATGACCCTGAATTTAGAGAAAAACTAGAAGAATTGCATAGCTGCACAGAAGAAGAGGGCTTTTTCAAAATGCTCAAGAACCAGCAATTTTTCATAAAATAGCATCGCCAGTTATTATCATATCGAGTTTTTGATCAAACTCTTCTGGCCATACGCTTTCAACTTGTGAGATAGAGAATGCAACTCCTAGTGTGTATAGTCTGTCTCTGTTTGTAGCTATGAATCTATCATAAAAGCCTCCTCCGCGCCCTAAGCGGAAGAGGTTTTTGTCAAATGCAAGCATAGGAACAATCATCAAGGCTTTATCAAATGTAATTGGTGTATGCTTAGGTTCCATAAAGCCCATAGGGCTTTTAGTTAAGTCTTTGTTTTTGGAGAAGTACATCTCATTGTTCTCAATATATGGAAGAGCTACATTGCCTAAAGATAAAAGAGGTGAAATATCGGGTTCTGTCCTCAGAGGCGAAAATAAGAATATATTTTCATAGCTATCTAAATCAAAAGAAGCATTTATTCTTTCAATGATAATTGCACTTTCTCTATCTTTACCAGGATAGAGCTTTATTTTCTTGCTTATCTCTTTTCTTAGAAGAGCTTTCTTTTCATTGTTGTTGCCGCTTTCTCTCTCAATCATATTGAGAAAGTATAGCATGAAAGCAAAAGAGATTCTGAAATATGGAGTATGAGTTGATCATAGAGATCAAATGATCAGAAAATCTTTCTTGTTACGATGATTAGGGCAAGAGCTATAGCTACTACTATTAATGCAATGTAATCACAGCTTTGAGCTGCCTTTGCATCTCGTTCTGCTTTTGCATCATAGGCTCTGGAGATTAATGCATCTTCAAATCTTTCTGCTTTCTTGAAAAGCAGTAGCAATAAGCTGATTGTGTATTCACTAAGGTTCTTTACTGGGTGGTCAAAGAACCTTCCTCCTCTTGCTCTTCGAGCTTGTAGCATAGTTGTAGAGCATGAGAAAATCATAGGGAGAAGTGCAAAGGTAATCATTATGGATGATGATAGTACCCATGCACTTTTCCCTATTACATGAGATAGGTAATGCCCTAGAGAGGACGCGAGCTCTATTATGTCAGTAGTTGTAATAAAGAGAATTGCAAGAAGTAATACTCCAATAAATGACAATGATTCATCTACAGTAGAAGAGATACTCTTTGTGTTTATGTATTCAGTAAGTGCAATGAACATAGTAATTACTAGCATTGCAGGCATCTTTATAAGGTTATGGACAAGATTGACCCGGGCTAACGCTCCGATAACAAAAAGAGACACAATTGCCACATATAGTTCAATGCCTTTAGCTGTAGAGATTGCGATTGAAAAGATTATTAGAAACAATAGCTTGAAGGTTGGATTTAGTTTATGTATAAATGTATCATTTGCGACATATGAAAAAGCTAATCCAGCCATGATAAATCCTCAAAGTGAGCATTCTTTGGAAGATAGATATCATTTTCTCTTAATGCTTCCATCGAATCTTTTGACTCACCTTTGTATAAGATCTCTCCATCTTTGAGAATGATGGTGCAATCTGTATGTTTCAGGAATTTCTCTGCTTCGTGAGATACTAGTATTACAGTTATTCCTTCTTCTTTTAACTTGTCTAGAGTTTGAATGACAGTCTTTGTCGATGGATAGTCAAGGTTCGCAAAAGGCTCATCCAATAGTAGAAGATTGGTTCCCATTGCAAGTACACCTGCAATTGCAACTTTTCTTTTCTCTCCTCCTGAAAGTACATCGCAAGCACTGTGCCTTAACTCTTTCATGTCAAAAAGATCTAGCATCTTATCGACTTGCTCGTTTATTTTGCTTCTTTCCATCTTTAAGTTCTCAAGGCCGAATGCAATATCCTTTTCGACAGTGGAACCAACGATTTGCAGAGCAGTATCTTGAAAGACAAGGGATATTCTCCTCATCCTTTCTTTCGATTTCTTTAGCTCTTCTCCATCGAGTGTGATCTTGTAGCCTTTATCTGGAACTTCCAAGCCTTTTAGACACTTAAGAAGAAGAGACTTTCCAGAACCATTCTTGCCTGCGATCAAGGTAATGGAACCCTTTGGTACAGAGAATGATATATTCTTCAAAAGTTTCTTATCTTCTAATGTCAGAGATAGGTTGTTTACTTCAAGATAGGCCATAGCTTGACTATAATTGATTTATATAACCTTGTAAACATTTATGCTACAAATGGTTTACTGCATTAGAAAGCTAAAGCAAGAGATACTTCAAGCTGGTCCTTTGGATTGATTCCAACCTCAGATCCAAACTCCAAATACCTGTAGATAGCGCCTAGTTTGATGAAGAATATATCCAGTTCCAGACCAAACGATGGATAGCCTCCATTTAAGCCTACATATAGAGAAAGTACATCATAAATAGTTAGCTCTGCTCCAAAGTTTGAGTGATAGAGAAGGGCAGAAAAAGAAAGGTCCTTACATAGATTGATTATGTTAACAACATCGTATGAGAAAGCTATTCTCGATTTCTTCCAAAAATCATATTTCCATCCACTTGATAGTGAGATTATTGGCGCGCTGTAGCTTCTGGATTTCTTTCCTGAGTTAATATCAATGAAGTTGATGCCTGTCGATATATCATTTATTACAAGACCAAATGAAAAACCCTTTGGAACTTCAATTATTGTTCCAATATCCGTTGAGAAATTCCAACTTGATGAATTTAGCTCTAGCTTGGATGAGTCTCCTTTCAATAGGTCTACTACAGCTTCAGCAGATATAGCACTTGAATAGAACACTCCAGATATGTGCTCAACTGCACCAAGGGATAATGAGACGGAACCAAAATCGAATTTGTGTCCATATCCAAATGAGAATGTTGATTGTAGTGCCGGAATAAAACCCGATGCAAATGATTGTCCTGTGCTATATAAAGATTCCCTAAAGTGAATTGCAAGTCCAAAGTTCCTGAAAGTTGTTGCTATGGATTCTTCTGCCAAAAGCAAAGGAAATGTTCCATTTAGCATTGATACTGTGTCAAGAATTGCATCTACATCCCCATCCATTATCTTGCCAATAGGACTGGATAGGATATCTTTTGCTTGTGTAAGCGACATGCTCAGAGCTGGTATATCCAAGGAAAAAGAATGCGCATCACTTAGCGCTGCTGCATTTGAAAACAATGCTTCATCCTTTGTAGCTATTGCAAGCCCTGATTCTCCCATTGCTTTATATCGCATTGTAAGTGGCCTAAGAGACACGCCCATGATCGAGTTGTAGTAGTTGTTTGCAAAGAGAGCCGGAGAGATAAGAAGAAATATAATCAAAGCCATTACTATTCTTTTCATACTTCTCCTCCAAGGGCCAAATTGATGAGGTCTTTCAGATCAGGAAGTGATAGAGATTCCTTGTATCTGGATGCAAGCTGATCCATTCCTGCCATTGGATTGATCATGCGCTTGATTATGTTCAACGCAAGGTTATACACACCTTCGATTGACTTGTCTTCAAGATATGAATAAATCTCATCCAAGCTTGATTTGTCACTTAGATCAAAAGAGGTTTCTTCATAAGTGTCAGACAATGCCTCGACCATGCTTGCAACGATGTTGGTCGTGAGCTGTATTCTAATGTAGTCACACCATAGGTAAGAATCTACATTTACATAGTTCTCAAGTGGAGCAAAAAGGTTATTCAGGAATTTTGTTATTCCATCTTTGACGCTATTGATGTATGAGTTATAGCTTTCGATCACGCCTAGAGCCATATCTTTGTTCTTTTGATTTATTTCCAAGCCTAGTTCTGCTAGGTATCTTTCTACGCTTTCATCAGATTTATCTATAAGTGGAATTGCAGTCAAAAAATCAACAAGCGCCTCTTTTGTTGCGCTCAAAAGTTCTGCATTCCCTTTAAGTGCTAGTGTAATATCCTCATTTGTAATTCTGCTAGAGAGAAATGATGATATCTCATGCTCTGTAAAAGCTTTCGACAACAGCCGTTCAACCATATGGTCCAAGGCGCCTTTATCTTGTTTTGATATGATTTTCTTTGTGAAAGCATCTGTTGTTGTTACATTGAAAGTGACAGAAGAAGATGTTGAAAATATGCGTACAATGTCAACTTTATTGTCTTTTGTCTCTACGTTTTGAATTGCTGGTGTGATAACACCAAGCTCTGGCTTCTTTGTTATATTCAGTTTCTGCCAAAGGTTTTCTTCATCGCACGATACAAACAGCAACAGAAGTAGTGGAATCAAAAAAAGTATCTTCTTCAATCTAAGGTCCCCTTATCCAAATGGTATATTGAAATGAAGAGAGATGCTAGTTTCTTTGACAGATATCTTTTGGTATCTACAAGGAATAAAGAAAATCGTATAATATCAAAATATGGATGCATATAGGGAAGAATATGAAAAGTATGAACCGGAATTGAGAATTTGGCCCTACGTTTTATTGGGCTTTATCGTTCCATTGGTTCCTTTTGGTTGCAATATAATCCTATTTAAGGAAGGCTATCTAGCTGAATATAATTTTTTGTATGAGCTTTTGAATTATGTTATTATCTCGTCCTCGTATTTTATAACTGCGAATGTAATAAGAACATCAAAAGGTAGCTGGGCTCTATCTCTAAATGGATGTTTCTACTTTATCATACAGCTTATATTCTGGACGTTTTACAAGATAAAAGGAGTTGTACCTTATCCATTGCATCTACCATTTCTAGTTGCAATTGTTCCTGCGTTTGTATTTATTTTAAGCTATGCGTTCTTTGCAAAGCGTTCACGCTTGGCCGCATGGGGAACATCAACGTTATTGTCGATGGTTTCAGCACTTTCGATGTTCGCTTATTTCTTTTTATCCAAATCAACTGAAATTGAGAGAACATTCTATTTGGTATATATATCATTGCTATTTGCTTTGTCTTTGTTTACTTTCTTTGTTACAAAACGCTCTGAAGCAGCTCCTTGGTATATAAACATCGTCCTGATTTTCTTTGTATTTGCATCAATTACAGTTACCCCTGGTTTTTCGTCATCCTTGGTAAGTGGACATGATGCAATTTTGTTTATATTCAAGACTCTTGGAACTAGCTACTTGATGTGGCTAATGATTTCATTCTGTTTTTTCTATGCAGGACTTGGAATGAAATCATGCTTCAAAACACTAAAGAAAGAAGAAGATCTAGACGAGCTTGTTACTAGAGTAAACAACAGCGTAATGCCTGATGAAAGACCAAACTATGATAATTCTTCTAGACAATATTCATTTCCTCCTGCAACCAATCGTTTTGTAGATGAGGAAGAAGAGGAAAAGCCAGTTAAAAAAACATCTGTTGAAGAAGACTTTCAAGAGGATGGAGATAGACGAAGACCTTCTGATAACTACAGACCACGCGATAGGCGAGAGCGCGACTACTATCCTGAATATGATGACTACTATGATGATTATAGACCATCTCGGGAGCGCGATTACTATCCTCGTAATAGGCGTGATGATTACTATGATGATAGATCATACCGAGAAGAGGAACGCTATAGACGACAGCGCGACTACTATGATGATAGACCTTCGCGCTATGAAGATGAGCGTTACAGTAGGCCAAGACGAGAGAGAATAGATAAGCGGGATGACTATTATCTTCCTCGTGATGACAGGCGTAGACGCCCTTCCTCTGAAGATAAATGGTATGACCTTCTGAGGGGAGGATTGGACGATTCTTATGATTCTCGTGATGGCCGTGATAGGTGAAAAATTAATTTTTCATGAATTTCACAAATTGCGTTGACACTAAATTTGAATTGTGGTAATTTCTTACATGTTCGAAAGAACATAACTCTCCTGTAGCTCAGTCGGTAGAGCAGGTGGCTGTTAACCACCCTGTCGGGGGTTCAAATCCCTCCGGGGGAGCAGATAGGCAACTCAACAATGGGTTGCTTATTTTTTGTCCAAATACTTTCAATACATACTTTGAAAAAAATAGCTACGCGTGCTCTGCGTAGCTAACCAATGAAATGTTTTTACTATTTTTTAGTTCTGTACTCAATTGGAACTGGATCAAGACCATCCCAGATGATCTGTCTGAAATGCTGAGGGTCTGTGTTTCCTTCTGTATTGATCATGAATACAAGACTTGTCTCATCCAGTCCTAGTGCTTCATCAAGGTCTGTGTTATCTGCCTGAGTCATGATAGAATACAATGCACCAAGTGGAGCAGCTCCTGACTCTCCGCTTATCATGAATGGATCACCCTTAAGTGGACATGACATGATTCTCATTCCTCTTGCAGCTGCATAGTCTGGAATCTTTACAAATACATCAGCATTATGGGAAAGAATGTCAAATGCGATAGGAGATGGATCACCACAAGCAAGGCCTGCCATGATAGTATCCAAGTCTCCCTTTACGGAGTGAGGCGCACCATCATGTGCTTTCATTGACTCGTAGATACATGCAGCTCTATCTGGTTCTACGATAACGAACTTTGGAGGATCTTCTGGAAATAGTGCTGTATAGAATCCAACTACAGATGCAGCTAGAGCTCCAACGCCAGCTTGTACAAAGATGTGTGTTGGCTTCTGGATTCCCATGCCTGCAAATTGCTCCTGGCTTTCAAGTAGCATTGATGTGTAGCCCTGCATGATCCAAGTAGGAATTTCTGTATATCCATCCCAGGATGTATCGGAAATAACTTCCCAGCCATTCTTAGCAGCATCTTCTGCTGCCTGTCTTACAGCATCGTCATAGTTGCCATTTACAACTGTTACTTCAGCGCCATAGCGCTTGATAGCATCGATTCTTGCCTGGGATGTATCCTTGTGGACATAGATCTTACACTTGTGTCCAAGCTTTTGGGCTGCCCACGCAAGTCCTCTTCCATGGTTGCCGTCAGTTGCTGAACAGAATGTGATATCGCCAACTTTGTCGTGGCATTCCTTTGATATCAGATAGTCGTATGAGAGAGCTTTGTCGTCAACGCCAAGCTTCTTTTGAATGAAGCGATAGATTGCAAAAGAACCACCCATTACCTTAAAAGAGTTAAGCTCCAATCTTTGAGCTTCGTCCTTTACATAGATTCCGCCAAGACCAAGCATCTGTGCTAGGTTTGGTAAAGCTTCAAGTGGAGTCATCTTGTAGTTAGGAATCTGTCTGTGGAAGTTCCTAGCAATACGAGCTGTTGTGACAGGGAAGAGCTCTCTGGCTTTTCTCTGATCCTTCACCATATCATTTGAGATAATATATTCGAAATCAAGCTTGTCAGTCATACTTTAATGATGGCTTGTTTTATGATAATTTGCAATATGGCAAACAATTACTTTAATCTTTTGAGGAAAAACTCAAAATAGATGAAGAATATTGCAAATATAGAGATTTGACCCTTGAATAACGAACAAAAGCTAAAAATATTGTTGCATTTTGTTGCATATCTTGTTTTGAAAGTTTCTGTTTCACATCTTATTTGCTTCGATGAAGCTAACAAATTCCTTATGGCTCATCATCTCAAGAAAGATGATTCTACCGTCAGTGAGCGTAATCTTGGTAATGAGTTTTCTTACAAGTTTTCCAATAGCGCTAGGGCACTTTGTTTGATCGATGCCATTTTTGATGCTTTTATCTGCACTCTGCCTTGTTACAAGGTCAACGCTGGCAATCTCATCAATGCGCCACGATAGTTCAAACTTTTTGTATTCTTTTTTCTTTCTTGGTTCATACGAAATACCAAGAATGCTAGGATTTCGTTCGTAGTCTTCAATATTGATCGTTCGACCATCGCTATATAAGAATACTCCATAGTCTCTTTTCTCGCCTCCAAGCTGGGCAAAGAAAAGGGAAAATGCTTTATAGATAATAGGCGCGCCTAGTTTGTCTTCTCTTTCTTTTATAAATGCCTTTGAATCAATGTAATCCATGAGAATAATTCTAATGTATATAAGAAAGACACGAAAGAAGATTTGCTACTATCTATTAATTTTGTCTTAACTTGTATAGAATCTACCTCGACATGGAAGAATATTTGAAGAAGGATTTCGAGAAGCTTCTCAAGCATGGTGGGCTTGATGCTCATAGATGGATGAAAGCAACCAATTCCAATGCAGCTAGAGTTTATGATAGAAACCTGGAAGGTTTGGAACTAACAGTTGATCTATATGCAACATATGCAAGAGTAGTTGACTACTCTTCATCAGGATACGATGAAGATGAAATCATAGAAATAAAAGACATTGTTTCACGATTTCTTTATATCCCACTACAGAATGTAATCTTTGTAGAGAGAAAGAAGAGAGAAGGTAGAGAGCAACACGAAAAGACGGAAGAATCAACAAAGATTGAAGTTCTTGAAAATGGACTTTCTTTTGAGTGTGAGCTTTCCATGTATGCCGATACTGGACTCTTTTTCGATCAGGTGAATACTCGCGCACTTGTTCGAGATAGCGCTATAGGAAGAAGGGTGTTGAACCTCTTTTGCTATACAGGATCTTTCTCTGTATATGCAGCATACGGCGGGGCTGAGAGCGTAAAGAGTGTCGATCTGTCAAATGTATATTCCGAATGGGCTAGAAGAAATCTAGAAAGAAATGGTTTCCTAGATAAGGATAAGTACGAAGTCATAGCTATGGATGCAAGAAAGTTCTTGCAGGAAGCGCTAGAGAGAAAAGATGTCTACGATTTGGTAATCTTTGATCCTCCTGCTTTCTCAAATTCCCATAAAGCAGACACCTTCGATGTGCAGAGGGACTATCTATGGTTCTTGAGTGCTATCAATAGAGTACTCAGCAAAGATGGAGCTGTTGTGTTTTCTGAGAATTTATCGCAATTTAGCTTTGACAAGAGTGCAATATCTAAATATTTTAATGTAAGAGAAATTACTAGAGAGGTGCTTGCCCCGGGCTTTTCTGCTAAGAGAAAACAGCTAAGGGTATGGATTTTGGAAAAGACAGCAACAATGAAAGAAGAGTATTTGGCTGTCACTAATAAGAGAAGAAGAATGGACAACGAACTAAAGGATGAGAGCCTAGAGAGGCTAACCCTTGCAGATGAGAAGGATTTTGGCAAGGTAGAGAAGAGAGAAAGAAAGGGCAACACAAGAAGCTTCGATTTTGAGAGAAGATCAGAGTCAAGAGATTTTAGGGGCGGAGAGAGAAGAGAAAGACGCGATACTCATTCCCGTGATCACGAAAGAAGATCAAAAGGTCGCTATGACAGAGAAGACAGAGACAGACGTGATTTCTCCAAAGATAGAAGAGACAGAAGAAATTCTTACGATAGAGACAATAGAGATAGAAGAGATTACAGAGATAGAGGGCGCGATAGCTACAGTCGCGATGACAGACGTGATTCTTTTGATCGCTATGATAGATACGAAAGACGAGACAGATCTGATAGAGACTATCCAAGACGTGATTTCTCAGAGCGTCGTGATTCTTACGATAGACGTGATCGTCGTGATAACGATCGCCGCGATAGCTTCCGCAGAGACGACAGAGAGGGCAGAGATAGACGCTCCTATGGTCGCGATGGCGAGAGAAGAAGCGGTAACTTCCGTTCTCAGGGAAGAGGCGATAATGAAACTTCCAGATTCTACAGGGAAGAAAGAGGTGACAGACGCTCCTTTAGAGACGAAGGCCCTAGAAAGAAGACATCAAAGCCAAAACCATATGGTTATGATTCTTTCATGGAAACAAAGAACAGAGAAAAAGCAACAGCTTTCTGGCTACAGGGACAGGAAGTCAAGAAGAATCCTGACGAGGATTTCTAATCTAGGGGAGCTCAAAAGGCTCCCTTATTTCTTGCCTTTTGTCTTCATCTCTGTTGCAAAAATTGCAAGTGCGAGGAAGATTCCTAGATATATAGGATAGAATGCAAGGCTTGTCTTTGATGATATGAGTCCAAAGATAAATGGTGCAAACGAAGATCCTATATAGGCAGTTGCCATCTCAAGACCTATAAGAGACGAGGATGCATCCTTTCCATATAAAATCGGTGTCTGATGGATCATTGATGGATATGTTGGTGCAAAACCAAATCCAAGAATAAAGAACATTATTCCTAAATATGCATTGCCAATTCTTGGTAGTAACAATAATGCAATAAGCGCAAACAACAGTCCTATGCGGATCATTGTCTTATCACCAAGCTTTTCTGTGACAAAACCAGATGTAAGACGCCCGATTGTTATTCCCCAGAACAAGAATCCTGAGAATGTTGCAGCACTTGCCGCTGTCACTCCTCTCGATACTGAATATGCAGAAGCCCATAGGATGGCACTTGCCTCTAGTGCACAATATCCCAAGAATCCAAGAAGAGCATATATGGCGCCTTTTTTGTTTAGCGCTTCCTTGTATCCAAGCTTTGTCTCTTCTTTTATCTGGTCAATCTTCTCATTCTGTTTCCATAACGGGGAAGATATTGCGATCAAGATTGCAATCGCAAGTTGCACAGATGCAACACTTATATAACCAATATGCCAAGAAGCATCATGTGAAAATAGATATGCAAGGACAAAAGGTCCTACTGTTGTTCCAATTCCCCAACTTGCATGCAGAAAGCTCATCTGGCGTGCTTTGTAGTGAATTGCAACATAATGGTTTAGGGCAGCATCTACAGAGCCTGCTCCCAATCCAAGTGCGAATGCTACAGGAATGAATAGATAGAAATTATCCAAAAAGCCAAATAGAAACAATGATATCGCAGTTAGTAGTGTCGATAGCGCTGTAATAGTCTCTGTTCTCAATCTCTTTGAAATAAACGAGAATGATATAGCACTGACTATAGTTCCAACAGATGTCGTCATCGAGAGTATTCCTGCAAATGAAATGGGAACATTCAAATCCAGATGCATCAATGGCCATGCAGATCCCAAAACGGAATCAGGCAGGCCAAGGGAAATGAAAGAAATGTATATAAGTACCAATAGAAGTGTTGAGATCATGCAGCGTTAATTCTTCCAAGGAAGTAGGGAGCTAGTGTTTTTCAACCCCATGAATTCAATTGGATTTATGGATACGAACTTCTCAATTTGTTCTTCTGTAAATACAGAGTGTTCAAATATTGAGAAATACTCAGTATATGATTCAACTTTCAATAGATTGACAGAGAAATCTGAACCAAAGAGAATCCTGTTCTCGAAGTGCTGTCTTTGCTCATCTTCCATGGATTCGATGAATGATGATAAGCGTGTGTAGAATTCTGGGTTAGTGCCCGAGAACGATAGGTCTGCATATACGTTATCGAACTCATCCATCAGTGAGATAATTGACCTAAACCAAGGAGAGAATGGGTAACCTTTCATCTTAGCTTGCAATGATCTGATATCTCTATTTGAAGAGTATGCATATTGCATTCCAAAGTGTGCAAAGTCCAATATCAGATTAGGATAGTTTTCCAGTACTGTGCGCCATGAAGCTGGATCTGAGTAGTTCCATGCAAGGTTTGCGCTTATTCCTCTGAAGCCCTGATCGTCGCAGTGTGTAATGATCGGAACCCTGTTCTTTTCACAGAATGAATATAGCGTCTTGTGTTTTTCCAGCGTCTCTTCATCATTAGGCCAAGGATTAAAGCCTAGTGGGGGATATATCTTGATCCCGTAGAATGGCTTTGATGGAACTGTGTGCATTTTATGCATCTCATGGGATGTGTTGATGTATTTATCTAGAAAATCAATCAAGAAGCCAAAGGAATGAACCTTTGGATTGATGCCAGCAAATGGATAGAACTCAAATAATCCATTTGGTCTTTCCTTGTAGTATTTCGCCATTCCTTCAACTGTGGCTTTCAAGTAAGGTGTCAATTTATCTTCAGAAGGGAATGTATAGTAATATCTATCAAGATCGGATTGTTCTTGAGAAAAGTCCATGATTAGTGGGCACATGATCATTTTGTCATAAAGTGTCTCACGAATTCTGAGTTTGCCATCCTCGATATAAGGGCTCTCAGGCGCATATTCTTTCTTCTTTTCGGAAGAGAATTTTCCGATCAAATCATCTTCCATCATCATGAAAGTGTCCCCAATAGGACGCTCGAATGCTGTAAGTGTGTTTCCTATTGTTGTGATCAAAGCCTCTCCCTTAAGAAGTTTTGATGTGATTATGTAGTTATCTGTTGCATTAGCAGTCAATAGCTCTTGAGGAGATGAATAGAGTGAATTGATGAACGCTGCAAAATTAGGCTCTTGCATAGTCATTACGTGAAAGTGGCAATCCGAAAAATATCTCATGGTTTAAAGTTATCATAAGAGATGAATCTATTGTAATATGGATTCATGAAAACAATAAAAATTAACACTAAAAATACAAGTGCAATTATCGATCTCGAAGATGGAATGAATGTTATTTCGTTAGAGAGAAATGGCATTGAATGCATAATCTGTGACCAGGAAAGAAAGAAGAATGGTGGAACATATGCGATCCCAATCCTGTTTCCAACTCCAAATAGAACCAAGGACAATCATTTTGTTTATAATGGAGAGGAAGTTGCAACTGTTATGCATGGATACTCTAGACATAGCGAGTTTACTCTTCTAGAGCAAACCGAGAATTCTGTGACAGCAAAGTCTGATTTCAAGGATTCTGAGTATGCTCACTACAATGTATCGATGACAGTCAAGATCTCTCTTGATAACGATACTCTCAGATGGGATTTTGATATCCAGAACAATGACACTAAGCCTTTCCCATACTCAATTGCATTGCATCCTTTCTTCATCAAGAGCCTTTTTGATAGTGTTAAGTCAGACTGTCAGGAAAAAATGCTCACAGATGATGCACTTATTCCAACAGGAAAGTGCGTAAAGCTAGATGAGAATGAATCATTTCTAAAACCAAGAGATATAAACACTATCAAGCTTGATACTGTGTTCTTGTCAGATAAAGCCATTGAATCAACATTGATTGGAAAAGAGTTTTCTTTATCTATAAAGGGAAGTGATGAATTTAAACATGTAGTTATCTATACATCTCCTGAAAAACCTTTTATCTGCATTGAGCCTCAAACCGGCTCTACGGATTTCGTCAATCTAGATGCTCGCGGCTTTAAGAGAGAGGCTAATCTTCTAGCGCTAAAAGAGGGTGTGAGTGCACATTCTTTTGTAGAATTCAAATTCGTATAACTTGTTACTGTATGAAGTATTTATAAGCAATGTCCAGTTTGTTCAGCTAGACATTGTTTGTTTTTTGTGACAAAAAAGCATTTTTGGAGCCTATTTTTGATAATATTGCAAAATTCGAGCTCCATTTTTTTTTTTTTTGTGTTACCGTCCTTTTGATATTTTTTTATCTTTTAAAAATTATTTATATTCAAAAGGGGATTTTAGGACATGAACAAGACAATCAAGAGTATCTTGCTATTGTTGGTCGCTGTATTGTTTGTCTTCACATCTTGTGATGGCAATATGGAAAAAGTGCATGAGCACACACTCGTAACAAAGAGTAATGAAACTCAGCACTGGGTAGAATGTACTACATGTGATTTCGTAGGAGAAAAGGAAAATCACACATATGAGAGCAATAAGTGTTCTTGTGGTGCTTATGATAAGGCAATCGAAATTGGCAATACATATTATGATGAATTAAAACCAGCTCTAGATTATTTCAACTCAATGAAGGGGACAGAGAATAAGGATGTTACGATCAACATTGTTAAGGATATCGATATGACTGATGTTGAATGGAAACCTTTCAATGTTGATGGATATCATGGTGCAGGAGTTGTAACAATCGAAGGAAATGGACATAAGATTACAAATCTTTGTGCTCCATTGTTTGAGGGTGGATTTGCAGGAACATCTGGTGTCGTAATTCATGATCTAACAATTGCTGATTCAGAGGTTTCAAGTGCAAACACTCTCGGTGTAGGCGCTTTCATTCAGACCATTGATAGCATGCCGAAAATTGAACTAAAGAATTGTCATCTTCTAAATAGCTCAGTAAGAGCTACAGGAGAAGGTAATAAATCTAGAGTTGGAGGTCTAATTGGATGGACATCAGGCTACAACGTTACAAGTGATGGACCGGTTGATTGTTTTGTTACAATTGAAAATTGTTCTGTTGAAAAGTGTAATATTGAAGGTGTGAAAGGTTCTGTAGGAGGAATCATTGGTCATGCAGGAGCTAATCCTGCAACATATCATACTATCAAGGCTTGTACAGTAATTGATACTAAAATTACTTCAATGAATGCCAGTGATTGGAGAATTGGTGTTGTAGTAGGTACTGCAAATGTAGGAGAGATTGCAATTACAGGAACTGTTGAAAGTGGAAATACTCTCAAACAAGCAGAATTAACTGCTCCAGAGCATAGCAATCTTTATGGAAGATTTGTTCCAGGAACTACTGGTAAACTAACAATTGAAGGTAAAGAAATATAATAACAAATAATGTGTTGAGCCTCAGTGTAAAATCTGGGGCATTATTTTGTCTCAACAGATTGCAATTATTTGGATAGTTGTCTTATAAAATATAAAAGAGGAAATTGAAAAATTAAAATCCCATGAGGGACTATTTCCTTCTCCCTATATCTCTATCTCACAAGCCATGAGTCATTTTTTCTTAGAGCCGATTCGTTCAATTGTCATCTCATCTAACAGTTCATTCATCAGCATTTGTACAGTTCTTCTTGATTTATCCATCATCTCAGATAACTCGACCTGTGTTAAAGATGGGTTTTCCTTGAAAAGCAGCAATATGTACTCATGGTCAGTCATCTGACCCTTTTGCACTTTATATTGCGCTTTATCATAAGCATAATTTAGATTTCATAACGTAGTGAAGGTGAAATCAGTATCCAAAGAGGAGCTGAATTATTAAAAACATCTTATGAAGATGTGCTTTCGCGTGTTCAATTTTAGTTCATGACCACCAATTAGGAAGTAGCTCTCCAAGTTTCATAACTATGTTCTTATCATAGTCCATCATGATCTCTATATCCTTGTATTTGTCAGGCATCAATTGAGCCATGAATTCTCTGCAGGCACCACAAGGCGGGAGAGTGTTGCCTCTTCTTGAGAGAGCAAGAACTCTGATAATCTCATCATCTCCATTTGTAAGCATATTGAATATTGCGTTTCGCTCAGCACAGATTCCTAGAGTGCAAGCAGTATCAACAGAAATACCAACATATATCTTTCCGGATTTTGCTTCAACAGCAGCAGCAACGCCTCCTGCTTCAACTCTTTTAGATACTTCTCTTAGGTTAAGTACTTTCTTAGCTTCGTTATACAAATCGATCCAAATCTGTTCCATATTTTTATTTTAGCATAGAAAAGAAGAAGCTGGCTTTTCAACCAGCTTCCAATCGATTATAGGCCCATCTTGGCTTTCATCTTAGACCAGCTATCTTTAAGAGTAACTGTTCTATTGAATACCATGTGGTCTTCCTTTGAATCCTTGCAGTCTACACAGTAGTAACCGTTTCTGATGAACTGTAGATAATCACCAGGCTTTGCATTCTTAGCTTCTAGCTCAATGTAAGCCTTTGGAATTACAACAAGAGATTCTGGATTCAAGTCATCAAGGTAGTTGCCTGTTGCAGCACCTGGACACTCTGACTTGAACAGCTTGTCATATTGTCTGACTTCAGCCTCTAGAACATGGTCTGCAGATACCCAATGGCTAGTTCCCTTGACCTTTCTTCCGTCAGGTGTTGTACCACCCTTTGACTCTGGATCATATGTGCAGTGAACTGCGATGATATTTCCATTCTCATCCTTGTCGATAGATGTTGCTGTTACATAGTAAGCATGCTTTAGTCTGATCTCATTTCCTGGATATAATCTGTGGTATCCCTTAACAGGAACTTCCATGAAATCTTCTCTTTCGATGAAAAGCTCACGAGTGAATGCAATTTCATGTGTTCCAGAGTTAGGATCTTCAGGATTGTTCTCTGCTGTGAAGTACTCAACCTGTCCTTCTGGATAGTTGTCGATAATGATCTTCAAAGGATCTAGAACAGCCATCAAACGTTTAGCTTTCTTGTTGAGATCCTCTCTAACGCAGAACTCCATCAAGGAGTAATCAACAACACCCTCAACCTTAGCAACTCCAACTCTAGAAACAAAGTCCTTCATTGCCTCTGGTGAATATCCTCTTCTTCTGATACCTGAGATAGTTGGCATTCTTGGGTCATCCCAACCTGTAACGAAGTTGTTGTTAACCAAGTAGAGAAGCTTTCTTTTGCTCATCAAGCAGTAGTTGATATTAAGACGAGCAAACTCATATTGATGAGGAGCATGCTCGATATTATCGATGCTTGTTGCCCAATCATATGCAGGTCTGTGGTCCTCGAACTCAAGAGTACAGATAGAGTGTGTTATGCCTTCTATTGCATCTGAGATAGGGTGAGTAAAGTCATACATTGGATAGATGCACCACTTGTTACCTGTTCTAGGATGCTCTGCATATTTGATTCTATATAGAGCTGGGTCACGCATGTTGATATTAGGACTTGCCATATCAATCTTTGCTCTGAGAGTGTATTTTCCCTCTGGGAACTCACCATTCTTCATGCGCAAAAACAGGTCCATGTTCTCTTCAATGGATCTATCTCTATCTGGAGAATTCTTTCCTGGCTCTGTTAGTGTTCCTCTGTATTCCTTCATCTCCTCTGGAGATAGAGAGTCTACATAAGCTAGTCCCTTTTTGATGAGGTCAAGTGCAATTTCATATAGCTGATCGTAGTAGTCTGAAGCATAGTATTCGTGCTTGCCCCAATCAAAACCAAGCCATCTGATATCATCCTTGATGGAATTGATGTATTCCATATCTTCCTTTGCTGGGTTTGTATCATCAAGTCTTAGATGGCATCTACCACCATACTTTTGAGCAAGTCCAAAGTTGATGCAGATGCTCTTGATGTGTCCAATGTGAAGATATCCATTTGGTTCTGGTGGGAAACGGGTGACGATAGTGTTATTAGGCACCCTGCCGGCTGCTAGATCATCCTCAATGATCTTCTCAAGGAAGTTAAGAGGTTTGGTCTCTTTGATTTCTTCTTCCATAATAAACTCCTTCGTGCCTTTCAAAGGGCATTTAGATTTAGAAGGAGTATAACATCCAACAAAGTGCAATGTGAACTGTTTTTCTTTCCATTAAACTGTTAATTTAACAAATGGTGACTTTTAACCCACTAGGACATTATATGGCCACTTCTTGTTGTACCCTTGCAATATGAAAGCTACAAGAGAAGACATAAAGAAAAACCTAATCAAATATGACATC
>CAKQTE010000136.1 GCA_934276485.1 uncultured Spirochaetales bacterium
TTCTTTGGCATCATTCTTCCCCTTTCATTGATAGAAACCCACATTCATATAGGCCAAGTCCCTTAAGCTCCGCCTTGATCTCATCGCTCACCTGCGTATACATCCAGCCGCCATCTGTCTTTATCAGAACCACATCTCCCAAATGAACATCCACCGAGGGAACAAGCTTTCCGAGTGTTTTCCCAATGGTTTTCTCTGGGACAATCCTTATCCCAGCTCTTTCAACACCTTTCTCTGTTATCTTCCCTATATATGTCTGGCGAGAAACAGGATGCTTCTTTCCTGCCACACGCTCTGACGTAACTCTATAGAGATAGTAGCTATCTCCAATCTTCTTAACAGACGTTGATTTTTCCTTATGCTTCTCAATCCAATCAGGATAATTCATTCCAGACCTCAGTAGTTATAATTATACACTACATCCTGCCAAAAAGAAAGAGGAACCTTAGCTAAAAAACCGAAATTCCTCATTTAAACAGCTCAAAACATATGGTTGAATTACTTCATGCGTTTATCCTGTAATTTTTGCCGGGTTTTTCTTAATTTTAAGAATAAAAATGCCGGGTTTTCTGCGTTGATAAAGCGCTTTTTGCCCGGTTTTTCCTTAGATGTAATAGATTATTAGCATTATTGTTGCAAGAATAAGGTAAATAACACCCGCGATAATCAGTCCTTTTGCAGGCTTTCTCGAATTGGCCTTTCTTTCTCTATATGCATAGAAATCCTCTTTCTCTGCATCAATGCTTTTTGCAGCTGGATAATGGATATGAAATGCAGTAGCTAGTCCAAATGTAATCATATCGAAAGCACCTTTGTTTCTGCACCAAACAAGACCACCAAAGCCAAGTACGAAAACAGATGCAACAAAAAAGCCATCGCAAATCCTCAGGATCCACGAACCATACTCTTCCTGGGGATTAAGAACTATTACAAGTATAAATATTACGGCCCCAACAATGAGGCCGGTTAGAATATCTTTCTTCTTTGTGTCCACTTACTTTATTTCCATCTTGTAACGAGCTTCTTCCTCATCGTTACACATAACAAAGTGTCCTGGTTTGATCTCTCTGAATGAAGGATGATCAATTGAATAATCATGCTCAGCAAGAGGATTATAAACAATTCTCTGTCTATTCTTCTCGTAGATTGGGTCTGGAAGAGGAATAGCAGACAAAAGGCTCTTTGTGTATGGATGCAATGGATTCAAGAATAGTTCATCTGAAGATGCCATTTCTACCATCTTTCCGAAATACATAACTCCGATTCTGTCTGAGAAATACTTAACAACAGACAAGTCGTGAGCAATGAATAGGATTGTAAGACCGAACTTCTCTCTTAGTTCATTCAAGAGGTTGATGACCTGTGCCTGAACAGATACATCAAGAGCAGAAACTGGCTCATCTGCGATGATTAGATCTGGATTCATGATAATTGATCTAGCAACACCAATTCTCTGTCTCTGACCACCGGAGAACTCATGAGGATATCTACTAGCATGCTCTGGAACAAGACCTACAAGCTCCAGCATCTCATAGACTTTCTTCTCGATAACCTTCTGGTTCTTCTCTCCCTGGATTACAAGACCTTCTGCAATGATTTCCTTTACAGTCATTCTTGGGTCCAACGAAGCGATAGGATCCTGGAAGATCATCTGGATCTGAGTTACAAGCTTTGTCTTCTTGGCTTTTCTAAGCTCGTTTCTATACTCTGCCATAAGAGATTTCTTCTCAGATTCCTTTGCCTTTTCAAGCTTTGGAAGCCATTCAGCTTTCAGCTCTTCAGTCCTCTTTTTTGCATACTCTTTATCACACATCTTCTGATCGAAGTATGCCTGTTTGATATTCTGGCGTTGCTTCTTGATCTCAGCATCCCTCACAGCCTTAAGCTCTTTTATCTCTTCAGGACTCTTTCCTTCCTTGCTTTCCTCGAAAACCCTATTGGCTTCCTTGATAGCATTCTTATAGGATCTAGTACCTGCACAGATTCTGATGCCCTTGAAGATAACATCTCCGCTTGTGATATTGTAAAGCTTGATGATGGAGCGACCAGTTGTAGTTTTACCACAACCGGACTCTCCTACTAGTCCAAATACTTCTCCACGCTTTATGTCGAAGCTGACATTATCTACAGCCTTAAGCTCACTACCATCCATCTTGAAGTATTGACAGAGGTTATTAACACGTAGCAATGTCTCATCATTGTTATTCTGCATTTGAATTCTCCCTCTTAGCCTTCATTCTTGCAATTCTATCGAGAACTGTCTTTGGTGGATCTACATGTGGTGCATCTGGATGCAATAGCCATGTAGCTGCAAAGTGAGTATCAGTAATCTTGAACATTGGTGGCTGACGCTCGAAGTCTATCTTCATTGCATACTTGTTTCTTGGAGCAAATGCATCTCCCTTTGGAGGGTAGATCATATTTGGAGGTGTTCCAGGAATTGCTTCAAGCTTTTCGTTGGTATCCAAATCTGGCATTGAAGAAAGAAGTGCCCAAGTATAAGGATGAGCTGCACTGTAGAAGATCTCTTCTGCAGTTCCATACTCTACAATCTTTCCTGCATACATAACAGCAACCCTATCTGCCATGTTAGCAACAACTCCAAGGTCATGAGTGATGAAGATAACAGAGAGGTTTCTCTCTCTCTTTAGCTTATTGATAAGCTCAAGAATCTGGCTTTGGATAGTTACGTCCAATGCAGTTGTAGGCTCATCACAGATCAGGATATCTGGATTGGCAGCAAGTGCAATAGCAATAACGATTCTCTGTCTCATACCACCTGAGAACTCGAATGGATATTGATTGTATCTCTTATGAGGTTCTGCAATACCTACTTCGTTCATCAAATGGATAGCTCTTTCCTTTGCAACCTTACGAGTGATCTTCTCAACTACTCCGGATGCATTCTCCATCAAGTAGTCAATTGATGCGATAGTCTCTGCATCAAAATCTCTCTCGCTTCTAGCCTTTAGAAGATCATTGTAGTGATTGATAAGACGATCGATTAGGCGAATCATGTTGCTCTTCATTAGCTCAAGATCAATTACAGATGCCTCTGCTACTTCCCAATCAACATTCTTGCCTCTTGCAACGAGTTTATCGTGTTTCTTGACTTCTCTATTGTACTTTCTAATAGCCTTGGCATTTGAAGGAATAGCATCAAAATATGCATTGATCTCGTCCTTCATTGAACGAGAGAAAGTATATGTCAAAGAATCCTTAACAAGAGAAAGTGGATCTAGAGTTGCTCTTACAGCAGCAGATAGTTCTTTCTCTTTCTGTAAACACTCTTTCTTATTGAGTTTCTCTTTTTGATAAACACTCTTTCCATTCTCTAGAGTATCAATAGCTTTCTGGATGTTCTCATATGAGATATTGGCTGTGTACTTGAGAGCTTTCTTCAAGTTAACGCCAAACTCTGTCATGAACTCATCATCAAGAACCTTCTTAAGATAAGCATTAAGCTCAGGAATTGGCATATCAGGAAGTTCCTTGCCACTGAATGTAAGGAAATATCCCATTCTGAAGAAATTTGGTCTAGGCTTTTCGATAGCCTCTTCCATAATCTCCCTAATCTCGTAGAAACACTCTAGGATTATTTCGTAATCCTTGTTCTTTTTAGCAGTCTTCCAGCTAGTCTTTACACGATTAGCTAGCTCTACAGCTCTCTCTGCTTTCTCTCCAGATACTACGTATTCGTTAACAGAAGCCTTGGTTGAGTTGATGATATCCATAACACGAGCAGCCCCATCTCCGCCAAGAGCGTTCTTCTCCATCTCAAATATAAGGCTCTCTAATCCTGTAATTGTCTGGCTAGCAGCTTCGCTTGCGTTTCTATAGGCTTTCTCAAGCTCGATGTGTTTGAACTCGAACTTGTCGAAGTTCTTTGTCATCTCATCGATCTTCGCTTCATCCAAGCCTGAAGATACCTTCATTGCCTTATTGAGGTTCTTTAGGTATCCATTGAAGTTGCTTCTTGATTCTCTCTGTCTAGCCTTGCCCTTAAGGATCATAGCTTCAGTTAGCTGTCTGCCGATCTTTACGATTGGATTCAATGAAGACATAGGATCCTGGAAGATCATGGCGATTTTATCACCACGGATGTTATGGAAATCCTCTTCTGTAATCTTCAAGAGATCCTTTCCGTCATAGATAATCTCACCAGACTCAGTTATTGCGTTGGCAGCCTGAATACCAAGAATTGCCTTACTTGTAACACTCTTACCAGAACCAGACTCACCTACGATTGCAAGAGTCTCTCCCTTAGCAAGATCAAAATTGATGCCTCTAACCGCCTGAACCTTACCATTTGTGGTTCTAAAGGAGATTCTGAGGTCTTTTACTTGTAGCTTAGTTTCCATTAGTCATCCTCTCCTCTTGTAGATGGGTTGAATGCATCTCTTAAACCATTGCCAAATAGGTTGAAAGAAATCATCAACAAAGATAGGAACAGTGATGGCCAGAACAAAGTGTGAGGTGCTGTTGTAACAGCAGCGTTACCTTCACTTAGAAGTGTACCAATTGTTGTTCCTGCAAATTCACTCAAGTTTACGATTCCAAGGTATGTCATACTTGTTTCACTTCTGATTGCACTAGGAATGATAAGAGCACAGCTTGTGATGATAGTTCCAACAGCATTAGGGAAGATGTGCTTGAACATCAATCTGCCATCGGAAGCACCTAGTGTGCGTGCTGCCATAACAAACTCCTGTCCCTTGAATCTATAGAACTGCTTACGAGTAAGAGCAGACATACCAATCCATCCTGTCAAAACGAATGCAAACAGGAATGATGGAACAACACCAACCTTCTGAGCCAAATGAAGCTGGAAGAGTGTTGTAACAATAACAAATGGAATTCCAGATAGAATATCTGCAAAACGGTCCATGATCATATCAACATAGCCGCCATAGTAACCCTGAACAGCACCATAGAAAGCACCGATAGTTAGGTTGATAGCAGATACTACAATAGCAAAGATAAGAGAGAATCTAGCACCAATACCAATTGCAGATAGTAAATCCTGTCCCATTGACGTAGTTCCAAAGAGATATAAAGGCTCATGACCATTTAGGTATTGATAGTAGTTGTAGTAGTCAACTCTACACTGTACAGAGCCAGACTTTCCAGTTGAATAGATATAAGAGCCATCGTCGCCAGCAATTCTTATTGAATTATATGGCACTCCCTGAATCTCTGTTCTTGTTGAGTATACAGGAACGAAGTTGCCATTTGCATCAAGGAGAGCTGATCCCTTAGAATCACATTGATACCAAATATTTGGATTATCCGTAATTCCATTGATGTCCTTTGGCTCTACATATGGAAGGATGATCTGGATTCCTGTCTCATTCTGGAATTGCTGGATTTTCTCGAACTCTTCATATGAGAATACACGATATACAGCACCATATTCATAGTACTTGTTGTTCTCGATTTTGTAGGAAGTTCTAGCAATATCCTTTCCTCTTTGCTTTACATATGTTGTGTGCTCTTCAAGAATCTTGATCACAGGATTCTTTCCTGTCTCTTCAGCAATACCTCTCCAATACATCATGGAAGTGTCATTCTGGCTTCCACGAGTAACAGCACCATCAAGAATACCTAGATTGTGCTCTGCAAACCATGGAACGAATGCAGGAGAGTTTGTGTATAGCTTATCCTTGTCGTTGATTGTATATGGAGAAACCATTGGTGAAATGATTGCAAACAAAACAAGGAACAACAAAATCCAAGCAGCTACAACAGAAGACTTGTTCTTTGAGAACCTGAGCATGGCATCTGCAAAAAATCCGCGAGCCTTTGTCTCAAGCTTCTTATCATGCAAATGGGCATCGAATTGAACGAATTCGAACTCATCTGCACTTATTTTTTCATATGTGTCATTGTTCTTGTCCATTACTTCTTAGACCCCATTCTGATTCTTGGATCGATGAATCCGTAGCTGATATCAACAACTAGGGATGCAGCAAGTCCGATGATTGTATAGAAACATGTGACCATGATAAAGATCGGATAGTCTCTAGCATTGATTGCATTAAGTGCAAGTCCACCTACTCCAGGAATAGCGAAAATCTTCTCTATGATAAGGGATCCACCAAGGATTCCAATGAATTCACCGAAAATAGCAGGAACAACGACAACCATACAGTTCTTCATGGCATGGCGAACTGTAGCTTGCGCTTTTGTAAGTCCCTTTGTTCTAGCAAGAAGCATGAACTCACTTGTAAGGACCTCTGAAAGCTCCGCTCTTGTGGTTCTAGTAAAGCTTCCAATAACGCCAAATGAAAGAGAGAATACAGCTGGAAGCATAGACCAGAACATGGACCAGCTTAGCCAATCCGTTCCAGCTTTTAACAAGAATGGGAACCATCCAAGCTTGTATGAAAGAAGATACTGGATTACGAATGCATATACGAAGTTTGGAACTGAAATAACGACCATCGTCAATGTCGAAATCGTATAGTCAATCCAAGTATTTTTTTTCAAAGCTGCGAATATACCAAAGGCAATTCCTATTGGAATACTTAGGATAATAGAATAAAAGTTGACAACTACGGTAGCTGGGAGCTTGGACATAAAGATAGCTGATACATCCTGTCCGAAGTAAAGCTTATCACTGATACCCCAGTCCCACTTTGTAAGAACATTCTTCAAAAAGATGCCAAATTGTACCATGTACGGTTTATTATAACCTTGCGCTTCTCTACGAGCCTCAATAACCACATTGTGTATGTCGTTCGGCGGTAGCTCTGCTGGTGGCAACATTCTTACAAGGATGAAACACATACACGTAATGATCAAAAATACAAGAATCATGTATACGATTCTTTGCATTACGTATTTAAACATATTACCTCTTCATTGCACAAACAATCCCCCCAAAAGAGATACTGTGCATAATTTGGATTTTTTACCAAATCCCAATAAATAATAGGACGGTAGTATTTTGTATTTTGACATAATATGAGGAGGCCTGTAAAGACCTCCCCAAAACATAGCAGGACAAACGCATGAAAGGTTTATTTTCCATTGAATGAAACTTGTCCATCTTTTTTTGAATTCTGAACCATTTGATTATACATATTTGTCATCTCCAATTGTATTTTCTATTTAAATTTAGCTTTC
>CAKQTE010000137.1 GCA_934276485.1 uncultured Spirochaetales bacterium
TGACAGTTCACTTTTCGTTTCAACCTTCTATGCTTGTTCCTATCATCGAATTGACAAGAGGCTCCATACCTCTATTTGTCTCTCCCTTTCCCTTCGCTCTATTCTCTGAAAAATCTCTTTCGCTCGCTCTAAGCAAGCCATGACAGATTACCCATTTTCTCAATAATCTGTCAAGCGGTTTTTGAAATATTTTATCTAAATTTATATACTTTATTTATAACTCTATATCCTATAGATAAATATTTCAAATAAAATTTATTGCCTTTTATTTTCTATACTATATCGACTGTTCTTTCGTATTTTTCCACCATCAACTTCTTCTTTTCTATATTATATGCAGTGATCATCATCGTGGCTGTGATCACCCAGGATACTGGGTACACACACATCAATACAGCAAAATCCTCAAAATATGGGAATACAACGAAAACCCAAAAGAGACGAACAAAACATGTTCCAATAATGCAAAGGATTGCAGGCAGTAATGATCTGCCCATTGCACGCAATATGGATGATGCTATTTCATACAGCGGGATCAACGCATGAGGAAGTAGCCCAAATCTGAACTTGATTGCAGCGTATTCCATGACAGCCATATCATTTGTAAATATAGATAGAAGTGGATATTTGAAGATATAAACAAGTAAATCGAATGAGAACATTGAACACATACTTATAAGAAGTGCACTATGGTAGACCTTCTTTGTTCTTTCAAAGTTTCCTACTGCATAGTTCTGGCTTGCGAATGTCAGAGCACTGACTGCAAATGAACTACAAAAAAAGTATGACAATGTTTCAAAGTTAGATGCTGCGGCATTACCTGCCATAGCAACAGATCCTAGGCTATTTACTCCAGATTGGATACATACATTCGACAGTGAGAATACTATTCCCTGCACACCTGCAGGTAGTCCTATTGATACTATTCTCTTAATAGCAGAGCGTGAGAATTCAATGTGCTTCAAATCAAATCCAATTGCACCCTTTTCCTGCATCAAGAACTTCAATACGAGCACGGAGCTGATTGCTTCTGATACTACAGTTGCAATTGCAACTCCCTTGACGCCCATGCGCATGACTGCAACAAAGAACAGATTCAATACTACATTGATCACTCCAGATAGAGACAGTGCGATCAAAGGACGCTTTGTGTCTCCAATTGAACGCAGGATTGCAGATCCGAAGTTATAGATCATCAAGAATGGCATTCCTACAAAGTATATCTGCATATATACCGTAGAATGGTCTATTACATCATCCGGAGAGCCCATCAAATGCAAAAGTGGGCGTGATAGAAAAAAGCCAGCAGCAATCAAAAAGATCCCGCTGAAGAACGCTAATACAAGCGCTGTTGATACTGCTTTTCTTGATTGTTCTTCTTCTCCACGAGCAACTAGACTTGAAATCAGAACATTTGCGCCTGTTGAACATCCAACGAACAAGTTGATGATCAAATTGATAAGTGCTCCTGTTGAGCCTACAGCTGCAAGTGCTGTTGAACCAGCAAAACGCCCTGCGACAGCAACATCTGCTGAGTTAAACAGTTGTTGAAGGATGCTACTTGCGGCAATAGGGAGTGCAAAAAGAATGATCTTGTCCCAAAGTGAGCCATTGAGCATGTCTATGCCATTTTTGTTTTTAGCAATCGCATTCATTGGTAAAACAGGCAGAATCGAATCATTCCACCCTTCTCCTTGTCGTTCTTTTTACAGAATACGATAAATTCAAAAATAAATCCCATATTTTCCAAATAGAAAATAGCACAAATCATACATTGAAGAACTCAAAGGCTTTCTTGATCTCTTCTGCCCAAAATATCCAATTATGAACTCCTGGTCTTTCATTGAGATTTACAGGAATTCCGATTGTATTTAGGTACTCTTCATATTCCTTATTGCAAGGATATAGAGGATCTTCGGTACCGCAACTAAGATAAATGCGTATTGGATATTCGCTATTCTCTAGATAACTTTGGCAAGAACCTTCAAATTACTGTCTGATGAGTAGAATTCTTCCTTTGGTCCAAATATGTTTTCTAGATTCTGCATTTTTTCTTCAAGCATCTCTTCGCTTTGTTCTTTGAAACAGCGTGTTGCAAATGGATCCAAAGCACCAGAAAAGGATGCAAATGCAGAAAACAAGTCCGGACGCTTTAGAGCAATCTTTGCAGCACCATATCCACCCATCGATAGCCCAGCTATCATACGTCTGTTCCTATCTGGAATGGTTGGAAAAGTATTATCGATTGCAGAAATAAGTTCCTTGGTAATGTAGCTAAAATACCTTAGTCCATGTTTTGCATCAGAATAATATCCTCTGTGTGTTGTTGGCATAACAACAATATATCCATACTGATAAGCAAGATCTTCGATATTGGTGCGGCGCAGCCAAGCAAGGCTATCATCAGAGTGACCATGCAATAGATACAATACTGGATATCTTTTAGCTTCCAGTGTTGGACAGGAACTCTTGTTATCAGGAACAACAATCTGAACTTCAGTGCTCATATTCAATTATATGAGAAATAATGCATAGTCAATAAAGCCATAACATCTCCCCTTTACAAAGTGATCAATTCTTTAAACAGCCAATTGGAACAACAAAGACTCCATCTTCTCGCCTATAAGCATAATCCCCAACGCCAGTCAGTACCATAAGAAATGAAGGAGCTTTCATTTTATCTATATCTATTTTGGATTCAAGTTTCTTTAAGGTTTTAACACCTTCTTCAATTAGTTTATCTCCTCCAAGTTTGATTTCGATTAATCCATATTTCCCATTTCTCAAATGAACAACAGCATCACACTCCAGCCCACTCTTATCTCTATAGTGATAAACATTGCCATTTAGTGAATCTGCAAAGACTCTTAGATCTCTTACGCATAATGTCTCAAACAGAAAGCCAAAAGTTCTTAAATCATTTATTAAGTCATTTGGGCCTATCCCTAGAGACGCAGTAGCAATTGAAGGATCAATATAATACCGAGTGTCAGAAACACGAATAGCAACCTTAGATCTGAGGTTCGGTTTCCATGCTGGCATGTCTTCTATAACAAAGATTTTTTGCAATGCATTTATGTAAGATGCAACAGTATCTTCGCAAATAGATGCATTATCATTGGAAGAAAAATCTTGAATTAATACAGAATTGGAAATCTGACCGCCTTGGTTTCTCGCATATGACCTCATTAGTCTTCTTACTCTTTCAGGGTTCTTCTGGACATTATCTACACGATTGATATCAGACTTCACAACAGCATCGACATAATCGAAAGCTTGCTCTAGCGCTACATCATCTCTCATATCAACAGCTTGAGGCCACCCCCCTCGACAGGTAAGAAATGCCAATCTTTCAATATCGATATTAGAGCCTCCATCGATTTCCTTCATGCCAGAAAACAAAGACTCAAGACTAACCTCTCCTGACGAATCTCCAGATTCATACAAACTCATAGGACGCATAGTCATCCAGGAGAATCTACCAGTTCCAGTATGAGATATATCCTTCATATCTGCTGGGACAGCTGATCCTGTAAGAATGAATTGTCCCAATTCTCCTCTGTGATCGACTTCAAAACGAATTGCATCCCATAGTTTTGGAGCAAGTTGCCACTCATCGATAAGTCTAGGCGTATCACCTCTGAGTAATCGTTTTGGATTAAGTTCTGCCAAAGCAATATTCTGATTCTTTTTTTCAGGATCATCCATATACAGAATACTAGAAGCAATTTGTTCTGCTGTAGTTGTTTTCCCACACCATTTAGGGCCCTCAATCAGTACCGCACCTTTACCTTCAAGCTTGCGAAAAAGAATCTCATCTGCAATTCGCTTTCTATATTTTTTCATAAGTCTAACTCCGTTGAACAAGTATATTGTACGCTCTACTTATAACGAAAACAATAAAAATCGGCAATTTGGCGCTTTTTTAATCGGTAGTTTGGCGCTTTTTTAATCGGTAGTTTGGCGACTTTTTAATCAGTAATTTGGCGCTTTTATCCTTATGTTTATTTTTATGGAGACAAAAAGAAAGAGCGAAAGGAATAGATATCTACGCCCTTCGCTCAATCAGATTATATTGTTAGATCAAGGTTGCCAATCTATAAGCTGCTCTATTAGCTTCCAGTACCCTACCTGCGGAGAAAGAATCTCCAATGTTGTAGATCTCTGGAGAAACAGTGTTTCTTAGTGCTTCTAGATACAATGCATCATCTGGTCGACCTCCCATTGCAAGAACAACCAGATCACAAGACAATGTCTTCTTCTTTGTCTCTGTGCCCATCTTCTTTTCAAGAGGATTAGGAATGTTCTCAGGCAGTAGTGGTTGCCATGTATTCCATGGGTTTGGAACACCCTTTGATACATTCTGTTCAATCTCTACCTTACCTGTATCAAATGCACAGACTTTAGCTGCGTTATATAGCTCGACGCCATTTCTTTCCATGTAATGCAGCAAATGTCCTCTGTTAGCAGTACAAGCACCTTGCATGAAGTTCTTGAGCATCTCAACTACCTTTACACGCTTTCCATGCTCATAGCTTAGATAGTAAGCAGTTTCGCATCCTACAACGCCGCCACCTACAACAACAATCTCGTTAGCACCATCCATCAAACTAGGATTTGACAATAGAGCTGTAGCTTCAACGTGTCTTACTTTATCCAAACCTGGAATTGGAGGGCAGAAACTCTTTGTTCCAAGAGCAAAGATCACTGCATCGAACTTACCTTCTTTCAATGTCTCGTTTGTAACTGTTGTATTGTACTTAACACGGAAATTATCAAGCTCTTCGCACTCTTTTACCTGTGTCTCCAACCACTCTAGGTAGTTCTTGAAATCAAACTTAACAGCAGGAACACTACCTGGCCTAACCTTTCCTCCGATAGCATCACTCTTTTCAAAGAGAGTAATATCGTGTCCACGTCTAGCAGCAGTTGTTGCAAATACCACACCTGCAGGACCTGCACCAACGACAGCAATCTTCTTCTTTGTCAAAGCAGGAGTTGGATCTTGTGGCATTTGATCTTCAAAGCCTGTACGAGCGTTGACTGCACACTTGATGTGGCCTCCTTCAACGAACTCATTTACACAACCTTCCTGACAACCGATACAAGGACAGATGTCCTTGACCTTTCCTGCATATGCTTTGTTACACCACTCAGCATCTGCAAGCAATGGACGACCAAGCATTAGCATATCCGCCTTATTGTCTCTCAATGCCTGCTCTGCCATATCTGGATAACCAAGCTTACCGACAGCAACAATGGGAACTTCCACACCTAGATTGCTCTTGATGTTGTTCTCTTTGAAGTACTTCTTGGCAATTTCTGAAAGATCCAAAAAACATCCTGCTGGCATTCCTGCTGGTGGATGTGGTAGCCACCAGTTATCATAACAACCCATATCGACGTCAAAGATATCGACACCGGCTTTTACAAGCTCATGCATATACTCGAGAGTTGCCTGGATATTTCTACCATTCTTGAACTTCTTGAGAGACTTGACTTGGTTCATTCTCTCTCCATATGTCTCTTCAAGAGCAAGAGTGAGGTCAATTCTATACATAATAGGATAGTTTGGTCCTACTCTATGTCTTATTTCCTTGACCATATCGATGCCAAACTTATGTGGATCGGTATAGCGACCGAGAACACGTCTGTTGAATGCTGGATTTGTCATCTGCTCCAACAGGTATCCCTCGTGTCCATGTAGGTATACTCCATCGATCTCGCATGCTTTTGCATCAGCTGCTGCTTGGCCAGCGTTCTTGATAATGCGCTTTAGCTTGTGATCAGTTAGCCTTATGCAAGGAAGCTGTGGGATATAGAAGTTTGGATTGAAGGATGCAGATACTGGGAACTTCTTTCTCTGCACGAGACATGTTGGAGGTCCAACACGTCCCAAGCCAGGAGTGAACTGGATAAAGAATCTTGCTCCATAAGCATGGCAGGACTCTGCAATGTTTCTCCAGCCTGACATCAAGGTTCTGCTTCCTGAGATCTTTGGCATCATGACTTCCTTGTTGATCTCTTCAACAGTTGGATCGATGCCATGGCTAATTGGGATTAGTCCTGATGTAATAAGGCCAACGCCACCTTTTGCTCTGGCTGCAAAGTATTCGATCATCTTTTCCGAAGGTCTACCTGTCTCCTCTGCCATCATCAAGTTGCCCATTGGAGCCATTACGATTCTATTTTTAATAGTCAATCTTCCAACCTTGATAGGAGAGAAAATCGAAGTATAAGGATATAGATCCTGTGTCATTCTTGCAGCATTGCCACACTTGTTTTTGACGCCATTCTGGAACCAATTTCCATAAGAATCACATAACCTCTGAACGCACTCGTCATTAACTCTATTTGCCATTCAAACCGCCTTTTCTAACCTTTCCATGTAGCTCTTTCATGCCATCGACGGTATCGCAAACAGGCTTCCATTCGCATGCCTTGCAATCCATGGATACATCCTTGAGTGCATGGTTGAGTGTTTTTACAATTACATTGATTTTGTCTGAAAGCCCATCAAGCTCCCTATATGGAGCATCAGCTAGTGTAATAAAATAAACACCCACTGCCTTTACTCTAGGATTCTTCTTGTAGCTTTCGATTAACATATTTCCAACAGAGGCAAATGAAATGCCGTCCTTGATAGCGCTTTTGCTGACACGCACTTGCTCTCTATTGTTCATAGCAGATGCTCTGACCATATAGCCAGAAGGAAATACCCTGAACTTCTGGGTCTCCAAGCTTTTAATGAGGTTATATGCAGCTTGATCGCCATGCTCATACACATCATCTGTTCTTATCAGTGTGATACGGGCAAAAGGACCATCGGACTTGATTTTATCCAAGTCCTTTCCTATTACATAAACACCATCTGCGGGCACAAGAGACTCATCTAATGTGATAGCTGTAATGCTAGTTGCAGGAAAAGATCCTTCACCTAGCTCATAAGCCATATCACGCTTTAAAATCAGTTCGTTAGCGCTTCCCTCTTTAGCAATATTATTCCTGTCAAAGCCAAACTCTGCACATTCCAAGCCTGAGATAAGATTAAGCACATCCTTGATCTCTTTGTCGAATAACTTTGTCAAATGTGCTCTTCCTTATCTTGAGAGTCATGATACTTGATCAGCTTATTGTAGATAACCTGAACCAGCTTCATATCTGCATTGGTGATATAAACAATAAAAGTCAAAGCAAACAAAGATGCTAGGACTATCAAAACAATCCAGTACCAAGCCATAATCACTCCTTATCCATGCCCTTTTGACGAGCATATTCAGCAGCACCCAATGCACCCATTAGCTGAGGGTCGGTCTTTAGCTCTACTACCTTGAGCTTCAATACTTGCTCAATGGCTTTCTTCAAACCTTCGTTCTTTGCGCATCCTCCTGTTAGTGTTACGCTATCTGTTGCACCAGCTTTCTTAGCCATAACAAAACATCTCTTTGCAACAGCCATCTCGATTCCTGCAGCAATTTCATCTGTAGGTTTTCCTTCTCCTACGAGTGTGATTACCTCGGACTCTGCAAATACTGTGCACTGTGCTGTAATTGGAATAACATTCTTTGCCTGTAGTGATAGCTTTGAGAATTCAGATAGAGATACTTCAAATGCGTTAGCCATAGCTTCAAAGAATCTACCTGTACCGGCAGCACACTTATCGTTCATGGCAAAGTTCTTTACAGTTCCGTCTGTATCGATTGCAATACCTTTAACGTCCTGTCCGCCGATATCAATAATTGACTTAACGCTAGGATCTGTTACGTGAACACCCATAGCATGGCAACTGATTTCGGAGATGTTCTCATCTGCCTGAGCAACCTTGTTTCTTCCATAACCTGTACCAACTAGATATGCAAGCTTGTCAGGTGTTCCTAGATCCTTAATTGAGGAACAGACTTCTTCAAGAGCCGCCTTGCTGCTTTCTGCTGCATTTATCTTGCTTCTAATAGTTGTGTGCGCTGCAATCTTTCCATTCTCATCGAGAATAACACACTTTGTATATGTACTTCCTACGTCACATCCACCGTAATATTTCATGGTTCTTCCTCCCTAAATTTACCAAGTAAGCTCATCATCGTAATCGACTAGAGTTGGATCCAAAGGCTCTGCTCTGAATACTGTTGTCATATAGCGATTGACTCTATCGCGCATTGCCTTTCTGGATACTGTTCTAGGATCCATCAAGTCATGCTCAACCCAAATCAAATGGATTCCTCTCTCACGAGCTTGATCTTCAAATAGACCTTGCAAGCCTGCAAAGTTCTTGCATGATACATGGTTGTACATGAATACGATATTTGCATCGAACTTCTCGCACATCTTCCAGCACTCATCGAGAGCGTTGATATAGCCACCATTTGAATGGCTTCTCATTGTCATTCTCTCGTAGCCCTTAGCCATATCAACAAGAACCTTCTTCTTGTCATGCTCATCGTAAAAATGGTAGCTAAGCATACATTCCATATCTACAACAGTCTTGATACCCCAGCAGTTCTGTGCCCAATATGTAAAGTTTGAGTAGTAGTGTGCAGGACATGACCATACGATAGCTCTGTACTTTGGCTTGATATCATGCTTCTTGTCATGTTCATAACCCTTTTGCATCAACTTGCATGTCTTTGCATCAAGCTTGCTCAATCTTGGGTCCAATGCTGATGCAATCTGCATCTCATACTCTCTGTGTAGTGCAAGAGCTGCTCCTCCAATCTGAGGATATGGAGTACAGTTGACATCCCACTTTTCGAGCATGTACTTTGTCTCTGTGTTATAGCGCTTTACACCCTTGAAGAATGAATCCCAATCGAATTTGACATCAAATTGCTTTTCAATGAACTCCACTGCACCCCATAGATTCTTTACTGCATAGTCCTGAACCTCCGGCTCATTGAAGCGCTGAGGAGGTGCAATTGTGTAAGAAGGAAGCTTGAAGTAACGTTCTGAGTACATATTTGTTGCAACTGATCCATCACATGGCATTGTGGAGCCAATGTAAGCAGAGGCTATTCTTGGATAGTCATCTACAACACAGCATCCTGCTTCTGCTGAAGGAAGAGGACAAACATCAGGCGCAAGTCCAAAGTGCTCGATAGCATCGATGTAATACATGTTGGCTTGCTGGTCGACCTCTCCTGCAACGAAGATAGGGATCATCTGAATCAATATTCCCTTAAGCGTTGGGAATCCATTCATGATCTGGATAGGCATCATCTCGTCAAAGATGATTGTCTTTGCCCTAAGCTTAGCAGCACGCTTTGACTTTCCATTCAGGTTCTCATCACGCTCTAGCATCTCCTTGATCATGCGTGCAGAGTTCTGCAAGATTGCATTGAATTGCTGATGGACATATCTTAGCTCATAGCCACGCATTCCAATTGTATGACGATCTACGAATGCTGGAGTTGAAAGATAGGTTACCATCCATCTATAACGCTTAAGTGCCTTAAAGAGCTGTGGAAGAACAGGAGCAAATGTCTTTCCAAGCATTCCCAATAGCTTTAGCCATTGGAAATAATCATACATAGTATCCTTAAAGCCTTTCCATTCACGTCTTTTGGTACAACGCAATTCGCTACTATAAAGATTTCCAAGTCCTTTACCTGTTTTTGGATTATACATTCCTGCTCTCCTTTCTTTCACGGATCTTCTTGATCTCCAATCGTTCTACGAAAGCCTGGATTCTTGTTCTTAGCTGTCCACTAGTTCTAGACATATAAGGTCTATCGATAGAGAGTGTTGGAATATGGTATTCCTCCTCCATAATGTGGGAAGCAAGAGCTCTTTCGTATGACCAATATGTACAGAACTTCATCTGCTCATAGATAATTCCGTCTGCGTGGTATTCCTTATATAAGCGCTCAGATGTGTCCAGTCGGTATTGAACCTTATGTGGCTCAACGTGGCGAACACATAGAGTTGTCCTTAGGTAGTCCCTGACAATCTGTCTTACATAATCTTCACCACTTGTCTCATCAAGCTTGATTTCCTGTCTGCCAGGAATTGAGCCATAGCAAAAGCGATCTGCAACTACCATTGCACCACTGTCCTCAATTAGAGCAATCAAATCTGGATCATCGATCTCAGAGCCTACGACTACGACTCTTGTTCTGAATCTGGACTTTGGATCTGGTTCTCTTGTCTTTAGCTCTTCTGCAGTCTCTCTTAGGTAAGGAAGGATCAAATGCTTAGGACAGACATAGGACACGAGTGTGATGATATGGAACTCATAGCCTGTGATCCTTGGATTCAATTCCTTTCTATAGTCACCGATCTCAGTAATGAGTCTACATACCTCGTTGTGCTCATCGACAGCTTTCTTGATCGATTCCTGGGATATGTCTATTCCGTAGTTCTTCTCTAGTGGTCTAAGAACCTTTCTGTATACCTGTTCAGTAACGTGAGTAACAGCATCCTCATTGTCATGGCAAGGAGAGTCCAGGTTGCACCAGAAGAATGTATCTTTCTTCTCCGGATCTGCGCATCCATTGAGTTCCATGTTCTCCATGCTTCTGTTCATGCATTCGCATACATCAACGCCTGCCATTGCATCTAGAAACTTATATCCACCTTCAAGAGCTCTCTCAAGAAGAGCACGTGCATATTCACATAGAGCATTGGACATATAATATGTAGCAATATCCATAGAGCCTGTTCTAGGAGCTCTGAGACGAACAGAGAAAGCCCTGTCGAGATTCAAGAGAACCTCTGGCATATGGTAGCAAGTATATCCAACTGCAACCCCGCCTTCGTCCTTTGCCTGTCTAACAAGCTCATTGTTAGCTTCCTGCAACAGGTTTTCAAAGTATATAAGATGTTTTAGATCTTTCATGTTTATTCCTTATCTTTATTCAATTCCAAGCTCCGATAGAGCGTGTCTTACACCTTGAGCAAGCTTACAATCATCAGGAAGATCCATTACTGTCTTTCCTTGAACATCAGCAAGAGCAAGCTCTGGGTCATCTGGGATGTATGCAAGTACATCGACATCTCCTAAATCCAGGTATTGCTTCAAGTTATCATCATTGAATCTATTGATGATTGCACCACACTTTTGGTACATGGTTAGCTCTTGAGCTACATCCTTGATAGTCTGGATTACCTTCATTCCTCGCTTACATGGATCTGTTACAAGGATCAGATGTGTAACTTTCTCCATAACACGTCTGTTGATCTGCTCAACCCCTGCCTCTCCATCGATTACGACATAGTCAAAGCTCTCACTCCAAGCGCTGATGATCTCTCTTAGATAGCTATTTACAGAGCAATAACAGCCAGAAGCCTCAGGTCTTCCAATAGCAAGAAACGCAAAGCCTTCCTTTTCAACCATTGCATCTAGAAGTCGATATCGAGACTCGCCTAAAAGCTCAATGGCTCTCTTCTTTTCTGTGTCGCCCTCTCCTGCGGCAACGATTTCCTTCCTGATATCATCAACAGTGATCGATACCGATACTCCCAAGCTTGTTTCCAAGCCAATTGCTGGGTCTGCATCAATTGCAAGAATTCTCTTATCTGGATGATCCTTGACAAGCTGACGAACGATCATTGCAGAGATACTTGTCTTGCCAACGCCTCCCTTTCCCGCAACTGCAATTATTGCTTCCATTACACTCCTCCTATTTAGACTCTTGCTTCAAAAGCAGCTATCAGCATTGCACATAAGTGTTGCATTCTCTTCTTTGGATCCTCAACACTATCTTCATATACGGCACCTAGAAGGTGTCGTTGCATAAGACCAAGAATTGAGTCATATGCAAGGTAATATACCTGTTCTGCATCTATATTTTTCGAAACAGAACCATCTTCAAGTCCTGTTCTAATTGCACGCGCAAGTGGTGTATCGGATTTAAATGATCCAGGGGGTCTATCTTTCATCGCAACAACTACTCCAGAGTGCTTCAATGCCATCTCTGCTCCCAAGATAAAACGAACAACATCAGGGCTTTTGATAAATAGCGATGAATAGTACTCAAGCATGATCTTTATTTGATCTATACCTTTGAGGCCACTATAGCTTGAATCCGATACCAAAGCCTCAACATCTTCTCTCAATCTGGACCATAACAAGAAAGATGTACGCAAAATTAGATCAACTCGAGATGGGAAGTATCTATAGATGGACCTCTCTGTCAAACCACTCTTTAGGGCTATGTCCTTGGTGGTTACAGAATCTATTCCATTTTTTAAGAACAGATCCAATGCAACCGATGTGACAAGAGCAATGTTCTCATCCCTTTTTTCTTCCATTGTCATGGATACACCCCCAGTCTGTCAGTCGGACTGACAGATACGGATTTAGCTTATTAGAGATTCTGACATTTAGCAAGGAAAATAAGTAGTTTTATATCGATATATTTACACCTTTTGGAAAAATAACAAAAAATAGCTAAAACTATCGGAAAAAATAACATAATAAGCTAAAAATACCATACATAAATGACAAATGCATATTACAATATGATTGTCATTAAAGGAAAAGTCAGATGCTATACAGAAAAATAGAGAAAGAGATTCAAAAGTGGATTACAAATGATCGAAAAGCATTGCTTATCGATGGAGCTCGACAAGTAGGAAAAACATACATAATACGAAAGGCTTTAGAAGATGCAAATTGTGAATACATTGAATTCAATCTTCTCGAACAACCTATGCTAGTTGATCTGCTTAATCAAAGTGATACTGTCAGCGATATGATCACTAATCTTTCTTTATTCACAGATAAGCATTTTCATAAAGGAAAGACATTTCTGTTTTTCGATGAGATTCAGGAGTACAAAGAACTTGCAACCAGGGTTAAGTTCTGGGTTGACGAAGGCTCATTTAGGTATATATTCAGTGGCTCATTGCTTGGAGTTGAACTGAAAAACATAAAATCTGCCCCTGTTGGATATTTGAAGACTCTCACTATGTATCCATTGGATTTTGAAGAGTTCCTGCAAATCTATAATTTCTCAGATGATCTAAAAGAATCCCTTCATCACTCTTTTGTTGAAAGAACAGCCGTAAATGACGCTATTCATAAACGCATGATGCAGATATTCAATATGTACCTGAATGTGGGAGGCATGCCCGCAGCAGTAGACAAATTCAAGGAAACAAAGAATCTAGAGGATGTCATAAGTGAGCATGAAAACATTGTAGTTCAATACAAAAAGGACTTCACTAGATATGAAACAGAAGACAAGAAAACATATTTGACAAAGATTTATGACCTAATTCCAGCAGAGCTGAATTCCAGCAACAAGCGATTTAATTTTGCAGATATAAAAAAAGGGCTTCAATATTCTCGCAGTGAAGACAATTTCATATGGCTTGCAAATGCAGGCGTTGCCCTTCCTGTATATAACATTACAGAGCCTTCTATTCCTCTCATGCTCAATGAGAAAAGTAGTCTATTCAAATTGTTTTTATCTGATGTTGGGATCTTAACAACCATGTATGGCAAAGCTACTAAGATGAAACTTTTAGTGGATACAGAGGACATTAACAATGGTGCATTATATGAGAATGTCGTTGCTCAAGAACTGAAGGCTCATGGATTCAAGCTATATTATTACAACAGTAAACGATTTGGCGAGTTGGATTTTGTCATTGAATACAATGGACGGGTATTGCCAATAGAAGTCAAAAGCGGCAAGAGCTACCAACGTCACTCTGCTCTAAGCAATATTTTAAAGATATCAAACTACTCGATCAAAGAAGCATTTGTTTTTACAAATTTCAATGTAGAAGTCAAAGATAACATCGTATATTACCCTATTTATATGACAATGTTTCTGAATGATAAGATAGAATTTCCAACAATTGAACTGGACGACTTAAGCTCTGAAAATACTAAAATTCATGAAATGTGAAAAAAAGAAACTCCCCATGTCTGACTTAGAATAGCCATTCATGGGGGATATATCATAAGGTGTTTTTGTTATTACTTCTTCTTTCTGAAGGATGTTCCATCACCCAAAAGACGAGGAAGTGTTGAAAGAGCAATTACAAATACTATCAAGCTACTGATCCATGCAAATACAGGACTAAGAGTGAATCCTCCAACAATGAAACCAACGCCAGCACATACTGCAACTGTCACTGCATATGGAAGCTGTGTTGCAACATGTTCAAGATGTGGGCATCCAGCACCAGTTGAGGAAAGGATAGTAGTATCACTTATAGGAGATGCATGATCTCCAAATACAGCGCCTCCAAGAACTGCACTTACGCAAATCAATGTAGCATTCAAAAGTTCATCAGGGTTCATTCCCCTTGCACGTCCTAGCCCAATTGCAATTGGCATAACAATTGGAATCATGATAGCAAATGTTCCCCAGCTAGTACCTGTTGCGAATGCAATAAGAGCAGAAAGAACAAATACGATGATAGGAACAAGCTGCAAAGGAAAGCCTCCACCTACTACTATCTCAGATAGGTAGGATGCAAGCCCCAAGCCTCCATCTGCAGGAGATGACTTGATGATAGTTCCAATAGACCATGCCATAACAAGAATAATGAGAGCGGGAACCATTGACTTAATGCCACTGATAAGAGCATCACTTGCTTCCTTGATAGTAAATAGTCTTCTGCAAATATAGTATAGATATGAGATGGTTGTTGTGATAATTACAGCATACCAAAGAGCCATTGAAGCATCAGTGTTATTGAATGCTTCACCAATTGTCATTGAGTTCATAGCTCCCTTAATAGTGAAAATGTTCTTTCCATCAACAGCTGAAATCCAAGTTGTAAGAGGGAACATTATAACTGCTACAATGATCAATACAATGATAGGAAATAGCATATCGAAAGGCTTAACCTTGTCCATCTTTGGGGTGAATTCAAGGCCAACTTCACCTGGGGCATCTCCATATCCTTGGTTAAATAGCTTTCCTTCCTTAGCAAGCTCTGTACTCTTCTTCATTGGACCATAGTCCTTTCCAATGAAAATCATTACCAGAACCATAATAAGTGTCAAAATTGCATAGATATTATATGGAACAGCTTTCATGAAGAATGAGAACTCACTGATTCCAAAGGACTCAAATCCATCAGAGCCCTTTACAATGGACATAACAGTAATAACCCAGCTTGAAATTGGAACAAGGATACATACAGGAGCTGCTGTAGAATCGAGAATATATGCAAGCTTTGCTCTAGGGATTCTGTTCTTGTCCGTGATAGGTCTCATTACAGTTCCTACTGCTAGAGAGTTGAAATAGTCATCGATGAAGATAATGAGACCACAGAACCAAGCCATCAACAATGTTGTCTTTGGACTATTTAATTTCTTTGATGCCCAGCGACCAAATGCAGAAGCTGCTCCTGTTCGTGAAAGCATTCCCACC
This sequence comes from uncultured Spirochaetales bacterium, assembly GCA_934276485.1. Taxonomy (GTDB): domain Bacteria; phylum Spirochaetota; class Spirochaetia; order Sphaerochaetales; family Sphaerochaetaceae; genus Ornithospirochaeta. The sequence continues at coordinate 15,330 of CAKQTE010000137.1, forward strand.
AGTCCTCCTAGAAGAGCACAAAAGAGGAAGATCCTGATGTTCCATCCATCTGAAAGAACTGAAGCCAATAGGTCTGTGAGATTCATGATAGCAACAAATGGATTGCCGCCTGCAAGAATCAAAGCTCCTGATAGAATACCAAGAAATAAAGAAACAATTACATCCTTTGTAATAAATGCAAGTGTAATGGTCAGAATAGGAGGCAAAAGTCCCCATGCACCGAAGTTTTCCATAACAAAAATACCTCTTAATTTTAAAAGCACTTTACGATAACAAGAAAGCTCAATTAATGCTAGACTTTTTGTTACTATATTTTCATAGTGTTATTACAGTAACAAGTTCTATAATAACAGACTCGCTCATCATTGCAAAATAGATAAATCAATCTTTATATCTGGAAAGTTACGGTGATCACGAGACAGGAACATGGTCATATACATTGGTAGATATCGAATACCGCCTACTCTCTCGACATTTTTTGTCGAAAAGACCATCGCCTCCTCGATGTTGTAGTTAGCTACTCCCATGACATTATCCAATGCTTTATGCATTTTATACTCGTGTCCACTTTTCACTTCTATTGGCAATGCACGTGAATTGTATTCTATGACGAAATCCAATTCACCATGCCTTTTTTGAGAATAATAGTATCCCAAGTGGCCATGTGCATGTAGTTCCTGCGCTACATAGTTTTCGAATATTGCACCATTGTTAATATCGCTATCATGAGCAAGTATTTTCAATTGAGTATCACGTCCATACATTTGAGACAAAAGTCCTACATCCGATAAGAACATCTTCATTAGATTGCTTTCAAGGTTAGCTCTCAGTGGAATCATTGGCTCTCTAACGTTATGAATGTCTATTACAACACCTGCGTCTATAAGCCAATTGAAGCTATTTTCATATCTATCGAATTTGAAATTAGGATCAAGGCTTGAAAAGACATACCTCTTGTTCTTTGAATCCAGTTCAGAAGGGATTAAATCATATATCTTCTTTAATCTCAATTTCCTATCATCATGCTCATATCGCGAAAAGTCTAACTTATATAGTTCAATGATATTCTTCTGAATATTTGAAACATTTAGGAGGGAGCCAGAATTAACATATTCCCAAACAGAGGCAGGCATTCCTCCTACAACAAGGTACAAATAGAAGAACTCGATTAGTTTTGAATGTATAGCAGAATCTACTTTTTCATTCTTCTCAAAGCACTCTTTTATATTCTCAAAGATATGCTCTGAAACTTTGAATGCCATTAAAAACTCTTCAAAATCAAGTGGGAACATCTCTATGATAGATAAGTATCCTACAGGAGCTGAGCGTAGACTATAGAGTTCAACTCCCAAGAGAGATCCAGACAAAATGTACCGAAAAGAACCTTCTTCAACTAAGAACTTAATGGCAGTTGTCAATGTTGGGCACATTTGAACTTCGTCTAGAAATATAATGCTACCCTTCTTGATCTCATGTCCTACCATAAAAGATAGCTCATTAACAAAACGATCTATTCCAGCCTCAAGCAAATGCTCAAAAACAGGAATCAAGGAAGGATTCTCAATGAAGTTGATTTCTTCATAGGAATAAGAAGAAGACAATACGCTTCGAATTAATGAAGTCTTTCCAACTTGTCTAGCTCCTGTCACCAAGAGAGCAGTCTTTTTGTCATTCTCAAGCCATAACTTGATATTTTTTCTATTTTCCTTTCCAGCATTGCAAATCCTCTATTAATTACTTATGTTATAACATATTATATTGGGATTCACAACGAAATCTTGTAATTTTTGCAGGACAAACGCATGAAAGGTTTATTTTCCATTGAATGAAACTTGTCCATCTTTTTTTGTATTCTTAACCATTCGATTATACATATTTTTCTTCTCCAATTGTATTTTCTATTTAAATTTAGCTTTC
>CAKQTE010000138.1 GCA_934276485.1 uncultured Spirochaetales bacterium
CTTGGTATAAAACTCGCAACGAAAAGCAAAAAGGTGTTGATTGGCACTTTACGATGAAAGAAGCAAGAGTAAAGCTTAAGCATTTATACCCTGTAATTATCTAGTTTTAGTCGTTACAGGGTACTAGGTTAATCTTCTGATATCTTGTTTTTTAAACTAAAAGCACCCGAAAGGGTGCTTGCTTTATGCTATAGGCTTTCTGCTTGTAGTGCCATATTTATATAGTTTTCAAGCGTTTCTGCTTGTTTCTTGTTCGTAATTGCACCAACAATAGGATCTCCGATGATGTTTCCATAGCGATCAACTACATAAGTTGTTGGGTATGCAAAGATTTTCGATGTAAAATCTCCAGCCTCGCTATCTGATGCAAAATATACGTTTTGGTAATTTGCACCTTTCTTTTCAAGAACATCCTTAGCTTCCTTTATCGCATCTTCCTGTCCATCAAGAGTGAATGTGTTGATACCAATAAGAGATCCTCCTTTTCCCTGGAGTTTCTTATTCAGTTCGTCTAACTCTGAAAGCTCTCCAACGCAAGGCTTGCAGGTTGTGAACCAGAAGTTGACAACAGTAACTGTATTCTTTCCAAATAGCTCATCGCTATTGATGTCATTTCCATCCAAGTCCTTTCCAACAAAGGATGGGAATCTTTTCATCTTTGCGTTTTCTGCAGGAACACTCATATAGCCCTCATCAGAAGATAGCTTCATCTCCGGATATTTCTCTTCGAGCATTGCTAGCTTGTTCTCGATATCACGAATCTCTTCAGCGCTCTTTTTCAGGATTGCTAGCTCGTCAGATGTAAACTTATCTTTAGCGCTCTCGATTGTTCTAAGCAAGAACTCGCCATAGTTATTGCCAACGTTTGATAGAGCTAGGTTCTTATCTGCAGATAGATAAACCTTTTCCCAAAGGGAAGTATTATCTGAAAGAATAGCATTCTCCCTTTCCATGAGCTTGTTGTATTCGCTAACGCCTTCATCTGAGTTTTTTGCTTCATCTTTTGCTGAAGCTTGAGTAGTAGTGCTCTTTGCCATATTCTCTTTTGCCTTGCATGATGAGAGTGTCATTGCAATCATTGCAATCAAGAGCAATGTAATAATCAATTTAATTTGTCTTTTCATTTTTTATTTCCTTCTTTTTGATTTCCTTATTTTCTTTTCCTGTCCCAAAGCCATAGCTGTAGCTAATGGCATTCACAGGACAAGCGTTTACGCACATACCGCATCTGATACACTCTGTGTGATTTGGAGACTTTGTCACATCAACATCCATCTTGCAAGCGCGAGCACAGCGTCCACATGATACGCATCTATCTTGATCTACTTTCATCTGCAACAAAGATACTTTGTTCATGAGTGCATATAGTGCACCAAGTGGACAAATCCACTTACAAAATGGACGATAGAACACAATACTTAGTGCAATAACAACAATCAGGATTGTAAGCTTCCATGTAAATAGCGCACCTAGCGCGGATCTAATTCCTTCATTCACAATTGAAAGAGGGATAGCTCCTTCTAGAACACCCTGTGGGCAAAGCCACTTGCAGAAGAATGGGTCTCCCATTCCTAGATCATTTACAACCAGAATTGGCAATAGCACAACAAAGAACAATAGGACAAAGTACTTTATGTATGTTAATGCTTTAAGCTTCTTGGTTGAGAGTTTCTTTGATGGAATCTTATGCAAGAGTTCTTGGAACCATCCAAATGGACACAAGAATCCGCAGATAAATCGCCCAAGAAGAACTCCTAGCAGAATGAGAAAGCCTGTAATGTAGTAAGAGAACTTGAACTTCGAAGATCCTACTACTGCCTGGAATGCTCCGATAGGACATGCTCCCGTTGCTGCAGGACAAGAGTAGCAATTTAGCCCTGGAACACAAACACTCTTTCCTTTTCCTTTATATATTCCACCTTTGAGAAAATTAGGTAGGTGTATATTTGTGCAGAGTGTAGCTAATGCCTGGATCCAAGTTCTGAAGAATGCCAAACCATGTGATTTACTTTTAAATTTCCTAGCCAATTCCAACACACTCCAAACACAATTTGATCGCTTTACCAAGCACTGTTGCTACTTCGCCTCGATAGGCGCCATAGCATACCATTGCAAGACCTAATACCAAGAGCACTACCTGTGCTGCTATCTTTTTTGAATTGCTTATTCTCATCTCAATTCCCTTTTTCTTTGTCAGCATAGCACATGCGACATAAAGTCTTTGTTAAGATTCGAAAATTAACAGGAATTTTATCTTTTTCTGCTATTATTGAAGAAGTTGGAGGCGATATGCACCTGTTGGTAGTAGAAGATGAGCGCGCTATGTGTGAGACAATTGTCAGAAGCCTTAAGCGTTTAGCATATAGTGTGGACTATTGTTATGATGGAGATGAAGCGATAGAGCTACTTGCTGTAGAACGCTATGATCTTGTGCTATTGGATCTTAACTTACCAGGCTCTGATGGCATGACTGTTCTTCGAACATTTCGTCAATCAGATTGGGAAACTCCTGTCTTGATTCTATCTGCTCGTGGAGAGGTTGAAGATAAGGTTGCAGGCTTGGATGCTGGTGCAAATGATTATATGGCAAAGCCATTTCACCTAGCTGAGCTTGAAGCTCGGATCAGAAGCCTAACGCTCCGCCAATTCAAACAAAAGGATGTTGTTCTTACTTGTGGAAATCTATCATTTGATACAAGAGCAAGAGAAGCATCTGTAAATGGAGAAGTTTTATCTCTTACAAGAAAGGAAACTGGAATTCTTGAATATATGATGGTGCATCAAGCTCGTCCTGTAAGCCAAGAAGAGCTAATTGAACACGTGTGGGATAACAGTGTCGATAGCTTTAGCAATTCAATTAGAGTTCATATCTCAGCATTACGAAAGAAGCTTCGCTCCTCTCTTGGCTATGATCCTATTACAAATAGAATAGGTGAAGGCTATTTAATCGAAGGAAAGAAATGATGAAGAAATTGTCTTTAAAGTGGCGTATCACACTTTTATCGGTCTTTTTGATAGCAATAACATCCAGCTCAATGATGTTACTTCTCTCTTCGTCTGGCATTCGCTATATGGACGTTATAGCTCAGTCTTTGCAAGATTATACGATTAACGGGGAGCCTTCTTTCTTTGATCCAGATAATATCTCTCCAGACCAGGACTTTACTATTATCATTGATGGTGCTCAAAAAGGGTTCAAGGCAACAAATTGGATTATCATGATCGTTGTCACTGCTTTTGGCGGTGTTGTTGCTTATTTTGTTACAGGTTATGCCTTAAAGCCACTTAGAACATTTTCATCTCAGGCAGAGTGTGTACAGATGAATAATCTAGGGGAAGTAAAGCTCAACGAAGATGTGATTCCTGAATTTGGAGAGCTATCAAAATCAATCAATGACATGCTTGAGCGTTTGAATAATGGATTTATCGCACAGCGCCAATTTACAGGAAATGCAGCACACGAACTCAGGACGCCTCTTGCTTTGATGCAAGCTCAAGTCGAGCTGTTTGCTGCAGAATATCCTGATGTAAAACCAGAGACAGCAGAGTTCTTATCTCTTTTATCTGAACAGATAGAGAGGCTTACGGCAATGACTAAGACACTGTTGGAGATGAGCAATTTGCAGCATGTCGAGAGAGATGATCGCATAGAGCTAGCCGATATGGTTGAAGAGATATTCACAGATCTAGAACCTGCTGCTGAAAGGAAGAATATTACACTCGAACAAGAAGGAGATGCGTCCATAGTCGGAAGCGACACTTTGATCTATCGCATGCTTTTTAACCTTACAGAGAATGCAATCAAATATAATCGAGAAGGTGGATTAGTCAAAATAGTAATAGAAAAGGGTGAACGTGATGTTTCGATTCGCGTAATTGACAGTGGCATTGGCATCCCAAAAGAGTATCAAAAGAGTGTATTCCAGCCATTTTTCCGTGTAGATAAATCTAGAAGCAGACAATATGGAGGCGCGGGGTTGGGACTTTCTCTTGTGTGGGAGATTGTCTCTCTTCATAAAGGAAATATCTCTGTTGAAGAAAGTTCTGATAGCGGTACTACGATTCTTTTGAAATTGCCAAAGTGTTAGATCTGATGCGACTCTAGCATAGTGGAAAATATTTCTACAACGTTCTATCATTGCAAATATGAAAGTCAAGTCGCTCTCTTTGTTTCATCGTGTCTCTGATTACATATACCTAATACTAGGTCCATTTGTTGGTGCTTGTGCAATTGCTCTTTTCTACACTCCTGCAAAGATCTCAGGCGGTGGAGCTACAGGTGTCGGTACAATTTTCTTTTACCTTTTTGGATTTGACCAAGGTATTGTCATGCTATGTGTAAACATTCCTTTGATTCTATTGGGAATGTATCACTTTGGTTTCAAGTACGGGATCAAGACATTAATTGGTTCAACTTTGTTGTCAGTTTGGACATCTGTAATTGGTATGCACACTGGCTACCAAGCAATTTTGGACGTATCAGATCCTGTAAATGTTCTTTTATGTGCAATATTTGGTGGAGTAATCATGGGAACAGGAATAGGACTGACGATGAAAAGTGGATGTAACACAGGCGGTTCTGATATCGTAAGCCAGATCATCTCAAGTTGCACACCACTTAGCGTTGGAACAGTTTCATTTATGTTCAATGGAATAATCACACTTGCAGCTGGTATATTCTTGGGCATCAGACCAATGCTATTTACTATCATTGCGATGTTTGTTTCCAGCCAAGTGATGAACTTCGTCGTTACTGGTATTGGTACGAATATGTCAAAGTCCGTATATGTTATTTCAGACTATCATACGATTGAAATAAGCCGTAGGGTTATCGAAGAGCTAGGACGCTCTGGAACAATCTTTGAAGGAACTGGAATGTATACTGCAAAGACTCGTTCAATGCTCTTGTGCTTGGTTCCTAACAACCAATTGCAGCAATTAGTTAATATCATCCACGAAGAGGATCCAACAGCTTTTGTATTTGTTAATGAAGCATTTGAGGTTCTAGGAAAGGGGTTTACACCTCTTAAGAAAGTGATATCTGAAGAATAAAGGAGAAGCTGGAGTTTTTTTGCTCCAGCTTTATGTTATCTAGCTAGAAAAACGTCGCAGGATGAAATGTTATGAGTCTTTATGTTTCAAGAAAGACCATATCCTGTGGTTATCCTTAAATTTTAATATAAGCAGTAGAAGGTCCAGCTCCGACTTTTTTAATATATCCTTCCTTGGTTAGCTCTGACAGGGTTCTCTCTATAGTGATTTTGCTTATATCGGGACAATGCTCCATTATTTCCTTCTTCGTGATCATTCCCACTTTTCTATCTATTACTGCCTTGATTCTTTCTGGTTTTGAGAGCTTTCGATATTTCAAGTGTTCTACTCGATTTTCAAATTCGTTGTAGGCTTTTAGTATTATACCTAGATAGTATTGTACAAATGGTTCATAGCTGTTTTCATTTTCATGCCATCCTACAGAGCTTTCTTGTAGCGCTTCATAGTATGTTTCCTTGGTTTTTTCAATTAGCATTTCCATACTGACATATTTTCCTACAATATACCCTGCCTTATACAATAGAAGTAATGTCAGCAAACGACTCATGCGTCCATTGCCATCATTGAATGGGTGAATACACAGAAAATCCAAGATAAACATAGGAATAAGAATTAATTTATCAATCTGGCCGGCTTCCCAAACTTCTAAAAAATGGGTACAAAGTTCTTCAGTGGCTTCTGCTGTCTGAAATGCAGGAACAGGAATAAAACGTGTTCTTTGATTCCCTGCAGTATCAATTTCTGCAATCACATTATCTGAGTTTTTAAAAACACCACCGATAGCAGCTTGAGAATAAGAATATAGATCTCGATGAAGTTGCAAGATTGTATTGGGTCTCAATGTGATATATTCATAACTTTCATGAATAGTAGCAAGCACTTCACGATAACCAGCGATCTCTTGCTCTGAGCGATTACGTGGTTTCGCTTTTTGACTCACGAGCTCCTCTAAGCGTGTATCGCTTGTATATATTCCCTCTATTCTGTTAGAGGCACCTGTACTTTGGATCAACGCAACTTCTAACAATGTTTTTAACTCATCTACATTAGCTTCTATGAAAAGATCTTGCTTGCCTTTATGTTCATGAATTTTTCCCATCATCAGAACAACTTCAGGAGTCAACAAGTTATTTACGTTCTTAGTAAAATCAAAATTCCTCATCTAAATCTCCATCATTTTGTATTTATCTACATCATTTTAGCATTGAATGATGTAGATTCCAATGAAAATGAGGTAGATACAAATCCTTTTTTGATTCTTAGCTTTGAAGCCTACGAGTATGACAAATACGTTGCAAGATAGCTTCAAAACAGTATAAGAAATAGTTCATGTTTCTTGATTTTGATGGATAATTCTTGCCCAGGACAAACGCATGAAAGGTTTATTTTCCATTGAATGAAACTTGTCCATCTTTTTTTGAATTCTGAACCATTTGATTATACATATTTGTCATCTCCAATTGTATTTTCTATTTAAATTTAGCTTT
>CAKQTE010000139.1 GCA_934276485.1 uncultured Spirochaetales bacterium
CTTCAAAATTTGCAACCTCTTTTTAGAGGTATTTGAGTATGTGCCAGTATTCAGGGATTCTACTCTATGATATTTACAAACTTTATTATTGTTGAATTTCAATATTGACAACTTAAGTCAAATAAAAGGGGATAAGGGAATAAAGCCAGTTATATTGATCGTAATCATGCTTTTGTACATAAAGATCATTTCTGATTTGGCTTTCTAGCAAAAAATCGAGATATGTTCTTTATATAGTATGACGAACTATCTTGAATTAGATGCCTTAGAGCCAAATATTACGATAATTGATAACATCATTGTCTCTTATTATGGAGAAATGCCAAAGAAAGGTGTGTTTGTATCTTTTTGTACAAAGACAGAGAAAAGAACACGTGTAGCGCTATATCAAATGGGGCTTGAGATAGCCCTTAATGGATATGATGCTATATATATTCCAGCATCCCTCGCCTCATACTCTTTTGAAAAAGGCGTTAGGGATGGAAATGGACGCTTGTTCCAGGTCCTCCCATACTCCTTGAAAAAAAACAAACCTTCCTATTCATCAAAAGCACTGCTTTCAGGTGGTGGAATAATATCGTGCTTTGATACTGAAGGGTTTTCGATAGAGAACCTGAATAGAGCTAAGGAAATAGCAGTGATGCTTGCAAAAGCTGTGATTATTGCAGAAGACAAGAAAAGCTACAAAAGACCATTCTCGTATGTAAATATTGCGCTCGATAGTGGTAAGGATATTGCTCTTTTGTTTGATGCGCTTTCCTCTCCATTTGCAAGAAATCTCTTGAAAGAGGGGTGTCCTCTGATACATTCTTTTTCGGATTTTTTATTAAAGCCAAGATTTGTTTCATTTAGCCAGAATAAAGGAATATATGGCATTGAAGGAGAATTCTTTGATATCATCAAGATTGATGAATGACCAAGAGTTGATTGATGACTTTCTAGAATATTTAGCTGAGATCAGGGATCTTAGCCCAAATACGCTCAAAAACTATGAGATAGATCTTCGTCTATTGGAAGGCTTTTCCGAGCGCATAAAAAAGAGCATTGCAAATCTAGATAGAGATGATGCTAGAGCTATGTTGAAGATGCTCGAGAGTGACTTTAAAGAGCTATCGATTCATAGAAAGCTATCATGCTACCACGATTTCTATCGCTACTTGATAAAGACTGAAAGAATAGCATCAGATCCATTTGGATTTATCAGCATGCGCTATAAAACACGCACTCTTCCTTCAATCTTGACGGAAGATGAGATAAAGACCCTTCTTGATTATCCTCGCTCCGATTTTTCGGGCGAGCGTGACCATATGCTATTTGTCTTTCTATATAATACAGGAGCCAGAATCTCGGAAGCATTAAGCATAAACGTTGAGGATCTGGATTTCAAGAATAGAAGAATACAAATAGTGGGTAAGGGTAATAAAACCAGATTCCTGTTTTTTTCAAAGAAAGTCAGAGCAGAGCTTGAAAGTTATCTGGAATTAAGAAAAACATTCCTCTCAGAGAGGGGAGAAATTGGACAAAACGCATTATTTGTATCAAATACCGGCAAAAGGTTGCCCTTTAGCTCTGCTCATATTATTTTTGATAAGTATAGGTCTCTGTTGGGGTGGCAGAAGGATTTCACGCCTCACACATTAAGACATTGCTTTGCAACACACATGCTAAACAATGGTGCTGATATCAGATTGGTACAGGAATTGTTGGGACACTCCAGCATATCTACAACACAGATCTACACTCATATTTCTAAAAAACACTTAATGGATGTCTATTCAGGTACACATCCACATGCAAGGGAAAAAAATGGAAATTAAAATTCATGGAACTACAATTTGTGCAGTCAGAAAGAATGGACAGGTTGCTCTAGCTGGCGATGGGCAAGCAACAATGGGTAACACTGTTGCAAAGGGAAATACAAGAAAGGTCAGAAGACTATATAACGATAAGGTTATCATTGGTTTTGCTGGCTCAACTGCAGACGCATTCACACTCTTCGAGTTATATGAAGGAAAGCTAAAGCAATACAATGGCGATATCACACGCGCAGCTGTAGAGCTTGCCAAGCAGTGGAGAATGGATAAAGCATTGAGAAATCTTGAAGCTTTGATGATTACATCCGATGGAGAGAAGATGTTCCTGATCTCCGGTTCTGGAGACGTTATCGAACCAGAGGGGGACGTGGTTGCAATTGGCTCCGGTGGAGATTTTGCTCGTGCTGCAGCTTCTGCCTATCTGGATGCTGGAGTTGATTGGAGCGCTGAAGAGATTGCTCGTCGTGCAGTAGGGATTGCAGCAGATATCTGCATCTACACAAATCACAACATTATTACAGAGGTTTTAAATGGAAGCACTAATAAATAAAAGTCTTGATGACATGACACCAAGGGAAATTGTCGATAGCTTAAATAAGTATGTTATCGGACAGGATGATGCAAAGAGAACTATCGCAATTGCAATCAGAAACAGAGTAAGAAGAAAGAGACTTCCTCAAGAGCTTAGAGATGAGGTTTCTCCTAAGAACATATTGATGATCGGTTCTACTGGTATTGGTAAGACCGAGATCGCTCGTAGAATCTCAAAGCTTGCCAAAGCTCCATTTGTCAAAGTCGAAGCTACCAAATATACAGAAGTAGGTTATGTCGGCAGAGATGTTGAGTCCATGGTCAAGGACTTGATGGCAAGTGCTATCTCAATGGTCAGGGATGAAATGGCTAAAGCCAAGGAAGCTGAAGTTGAGATGAACGTAGAAGAGAGACTCTTGGACTTATTGCTTCCTGCATTGGATCCTGAAAAAAAGCAGGAAGATAACGTAATGGAAACAAGAGAGAAGTTCAGGGATCTACTTCGTAAGGGTGTCTTTGACAACAAGGAAGTAGAGATGATGGTATCTCCTGCAAATAAGATCAATGTCATGGGCGCAGGCTCAATGGAAGATTTGCAGCAGGCTATGAGTTCTCTTTCTCAGATGTTCTCAGCCGGTCCAAGTGGTGCTAAAACCAGAAAGATTTCCATCAAGAGAGCTCGTGACATCATCAAGGAAGAGGAAATGGATAAAGTAGTCGACAACGATAAGGCTGTCGATGAGGCAAAAGAGCGCTGTGAGCAGATGGGAATCATCTTCATCGATGAGATCGATAAAGTTGCATCACGTGGACAGAGCAATAATGCAGATGTTTCCCGTGAAGGTGTTCAAAGAGATATCCTTCCAATCGTAGAGGGCTGTAAGGTTTCTACTAAGTGGGGTGTAATTGATACTACTAACATTCTCTTTATCGCGGCAGGTGCTTTCTCTATGAGTAAGCCTTCGGATTTGATTCCTGAGCTTCAGGGTAGATTCCCACTAAGAGTAGAGCTTCATGATCTAACAAGTGAAGAGTTCTATAGAATCCTTACTGAGCCTGAGAATGCAATAACAAAGCAATATATTGCTCTATTGTCTACAGAGGGTGTCGAGATTGAGTTCGATGAGGAAGCATTAAGAGAGATTGCAACGATTGCACACGATGTTAACCAGGAAAATGATAATATCGGAGCAAGAAGACTATATACAGTTATGGAAAAGCTTCTTGAGGAGCTTGCCTTCTCTGCAGATGAAATCTCTGGACAGAAAGTTACAATTACAAAGACCTATGTCCAAGATAGACTTCATGATATTGTTGAAGACAGGGACCTTTCTAGATATATACTATAAGAGCTATGCAATATCTGACAATTGTTGAAAACTCATATGAAAAAGCGGTAGAAAAAGCCAAAGAACTCTACGGGGATAACATTCGTGTTCATTCCCGTAGGGATTTTACAACCCAAGGTGGCCTATTTACTAGAAAGATACATAAGTGTGAAATTACTTGCTACCTTTCAGAAAGTGCTGAGAAAGATAACAATAAGGTTCAAAAAAAGGATTTGATGGAGTTTGAGAAAGAAGCTCGTACTCCAGATCCTTTGACTATTTCACATAAGGAAAGACTAAACACTGAAGTTCATAGAAAGAGTATTGATTCAGCTCAAGTTGCTGAAGAAATCCTGGATAAGAACTATATAACTCAGCCTTTGAAGGACAAGCTTCTTGCAGGGTTCAATGGAAATATTACAAATGTTCCAGTTTTCCTTGCAGAAAGGTTATCTCAATTGATTCCTATCTCTTACAATGAGCAATTGCATCCAGCTCCTTTCATGGTCTTCATTGGCCCAACCGGAACTGGAAAAACAACAACCATTGCCAAGGCTGCATTCTTGTATAAAGCACAGGGCAAGAAAGTTGCCATTATCACACTCGATAGCTATAGAGTAGGCGCTTACGAACAGATCAAGGCATTTGGAGATGTTCTGAATATCCCAGTGGATCTTGTAAAGGAAGAGAGTGAGCTTGTGGCTATGCTTGAGCGTTTTTCTTGGTATGATCTTGTGCTTGTCGATACTATGGGACTAAGCAATAGAGACAAGAATGTCGCACTTAGACTCAAAGGTCTTACTTCAAGATTGAATCCATCTAGAACTAGCTATATCTTTACAGCATCTCCTTCTATGAAAGAAGAGGACTTGATGGAACACTTCAATCGCTATAGGGATTATGAGCCATCTGCAATGGTTTGCACTAAGCTTGATGAATCAGAGACAATGGGCAATGTGCTTGCATTTGCATATAAGGCAAATCTTCCATTATTGTTCCTGACCGACGGACAGAAGGTTCCTAATGACATCATGCTTGCATCATCTACGAATATCCTTCCATATTTGAAAGGACTATCGTTTGATAAAGATGATGCTATAAGTCAAATCAAGCCTCAGTCTTGATCCTTCCCATAGAGTAGAGAGTTTTTACGATGCCCTTATATAGGTCATTCTTGATCTTATCGTTAGGGGCATCTATGTATATCTTATAGTCATCGATAAGCATTAGATTCTCTTTCTTGTATATTTGCTTTGTATCAAATACTGTTGTTCCTTCATCCGATGTGATTGAATAAACAAGTTTTTTCAATAGTTGATCTGATACGTTTCCATGATAACTGATGATCTCATCATTTCCATTTAAGACTGTTATCGTACTATCTTCATAGTCACGAAGAGCAGGAAGATTATTGATTGCAAATTGAATATCTGCGTCGAGTGTCAGTACAATCGATGAGCCTTTGACTGTCTTTAGACTAAGCTCTGGCTTTGCAATAAGATAATCATTGTATAGTTTTTCTATTCCTGAAGTTCCCTCTAGGTTTTCATCAACGTCTCCAAGGATTGAGTGTGTGCTTTGCTCCGATGGATACTTTCTGACTTCCTTTAGCTCAAGTGTTACTTCGTTATCAAGCGAGAAGTTAGTAATTAGCCTTTTTAGGTAATCAGCTTCCTCTTTTGTAGGGATATATGAAAGAGGGAAGAACTTAACACCCTTTTTTAGCATTTCTTCGATTCTGATTGCATCTTGTGATAGATAGCTTTCCAATATTGATGCCACATATCCTGGCTCACTGTCCTTTAAATCTATATAGAATCCGTAGTCCGGAGCTTGGATAGCCAGGATGTTTCCATTTCTATCGTATATGGTTCCTCTAACAAGAGATGAGGAGACAACTGGGTCTAGATATCTTTTTCTGTTAAATGAGTCAAGGTTTTGTAGTATAATGATTCTTATAAACATGGCTAGTATAAGCATTAAGAGGAAAATTAAGCTTATACGTCCAATGTGATTGTCATTTTCTTGCATACGAATATAATAAGTTTTTGTTCGATGTTTGTCGATTGCAATAAATTTAAGGAGCTAATTTATCTCTCTTGAGTTTAAATAATAGAAAGGAGTACGTCAGATATTCTCTGATGACAGGAAATATATGAACTACAGAGATTTTGATGATATGTCTTCAAGGCATGACAAAAGACGTGGTACACAGGGATCTGTAATTGGAATCATTGCATCCATATGTATTTTGGTATGTCTTTTGATCTTGTTGATTTTTCTATTAGTAACTAGCGGAAACAATAAGAAAGAAGAAAAAGCTGAAGAAGCATTTTCTTCTATTGTTGAATCCATTGCTCCTGCAGAAGAGCCAGTTGTAGTTATTCCTGTTGATACTGAAGAACCTGTAGTTGAAGTAGATACTCCTGTTGTTGAGGAAAATGTTGAACCTGAACCAATTGTTGATTCTGAAAGCACCCTCGAAGAAGAGCCAACAGAAATTGTTGAAGAAGTTACTCCTGTAGAAGAAACATCAGCTGTAATTGAAAGTGAAGAAGAAACACCTCCTTTTGTTGAAGATGAGGTTCTGGATATTCCAGATGAAACTGTAGATGAAGTAGTAGAAGAGGAGGCGCTTCCTGTAGAAGAAGAGATTCCAATTGAGGTAGAAGAAACTCCTGCAGAAGTTAAAGAGCAAGAGATTATCAAAGAGCTAGTTCCTTCTGAAGAGATTGCAGAGGCGCCAATTTCTACTGAAGAAAACACAGAAGAGATAGTTGAAAACGTTGAAGAAGACGCTATTGTTGAACTTGTAGAAGATTCTGCCGATACTCAAGATGCTACAGAAGAACCTGCTGTTGTTGAGACAGAAGAAACAACTCCTGCGGAAGTTGAAGAGATACAAGAAGTAACTCCTCTTAAGACAGAAGATACACTTGAGGAAGAAACTCCAGCAGTAGAAGAGAGTGTTGAAGAAGTTTCCTTAGAAGATACTCCAGAAGAAACAGCTAGTGTTGATGCTATCGAGCTTGAACCAACAGAGGAACCTATTGAAGAAGAACCAATAGAAGAGATAGTAAGCACTGAAACAATTGAAGAAATTCCGGAGACCCCTGTAGTAGAAGAAGTAACTCCTGTAGAAACAGATGTTTCTCCGATTGAGACTGTTGAAGAGACAACTGTCGATAACGAGCCTGTGGTCGAAGTACCTGTAGCGGAAGAGATAATAACAAATATTGTTGCAGAAACAACATACGATAAATTCAATGTCAATATGAAGTACACAAACGATGACGTGCTGGAAATCACATTCCCTAAGAATATTGGCTACAAGAATGTCATTGATATGGGTATGAAGATCAAGAAGGCATTTAGCTATGATGTTGTCGTAAAGGGAAGGACTCTAACAATTGTATTCAATAGCTCTAAGTCTGAAGAAGATTGTTACGAGATATTTACAAATATATACAGAGTGATAAATCCAACATTGAGAACATTAAAGTAACGCTTAAAGTGAATAAAATGCCCACGAAAGCTCGTGAGCATCAACGTTTTATTGGTTTAGATCTTATTCTTGTACGTGTCGACCACAGCAGTTCTTGTACTTCTTGCCGCTACCACATGGGCAAGGATCGTTTCGTCCAATCTTAGGCATTGCACGTTTTATTACTGTGTTCGAAGCCTGTGCTTGCGAAGAAACAACTGAACCTTGAGGTCTTGAAATTCTCGATGAATTATTCTTTGCACTTGTAGTAGATCTGGAATATACACTTCCTCTAGAAATGATAGGGTTTGTTGTTATTCTTACAAGGTTTGCAAATCTGCATACAGATTTCATGATAGAATCCAATAGCTCTTCAAATGCTTCAACTGCATTCTTCTTATATTCAATAAGAGGATTCTTGTTTGCATATGTTTGTAGCATAGCAGCATCCTTGATATCTGTAAGAACATCCAGGTGATCAACCCAGCCCTTGTCAATCTTATATAGATAGAATGGGCGAAGAACCTTGTCGTTGAATTCCTTGGCTCCAACTAGAGCTTCCTTTGCTCTAAGGTTTTCTTCCATTGTCTTCTTGAGTTTTTCCTTATCGTGAACAAGTTCATCTACAGGTGTTGTTGCAAAGATACTTCTGTATGCTTCTACGAATGCAGAGTCATTACCCTTTGTATCTGCAGCAATTTCATCGATCAAGTCATTTGTGTTTTCAATGACTCTCTTTATAAGATTGTCTTCAGTTAGGATTATGTCTCTCTGCTGGTATATGATATTTCTCTCATCATTAAGAACGTTATCATATTCAAGAAGCTTCTTTCTGATTTCGAAGTTTCTCTCTTCGACTTTCTTCTGAGCACTCTCGATTGTATTTGAAAGCATCTTGTGATGAATCTCTTCACCATCCTTCAAAAGGTGCTTTCCAATCATGTCCCTAAGTCCTTCCTTTGCAAATAGACGCATCAAAGGATCGTCGAAACATACATAGAAAACTGATGTGCCAGGGTCTCCCTGTCTTCCAGCTCTTCCTCTAAGCTGGTTGTCTATACGTCTTGATTCATGACGCTCAGAGCCTATGATATATAATCCACCGAGAGCCTTTACTTCTTCATATGCCTTTTTGTATTCAGGCATGATCTCTTCTTTTGCTTTCAAGAGTTCCTCAGGAGTGACATCTGTTCCAACTTTCTTTAGAGCTAGGTGGTCTGGAGATCCTCCGAGTTTGATATCTGTTCCACGACCAGCCATATTAGTCGCAATGGTTACAGCATCCTTAGCACCAGCTTCTCCGATGATGAAAGCTTCTCTGGCATGGTTCTTGGCATTCAGTACTTCATGCTTGATCCCTTCCTTTCTGAGTAGGGCAGATAGTATTTCAGATTTCTCAATGCTAGTTGTACCAATCAATATAGGTCTATGTGTTGCATGGACTTCCTTTACCTTTTGTACAATTGCATTGTACTTGCTCTTTTCATCGAAGTATGTAAGATCATCCAAGTCCTGTCTAGCAATAGGTTTGTTTGTAGGAATTACAACAACATCAAGCTTGTAGATTTCCATGAATTCCACAGCTTCTGTGCTAGCAGTACCTGTCATACCTGCAAGCTTGTCATACATTCTGAAGAAGTTCTGGAATGTGATAGTTGCAAATGTCTTTGACTGACCTTGTACTCTTACATTTTCCTTTGCTTCAATTGCTTGGTGTAATCCATCTGAATAGCGTCTGCCAACAAGTACACGACCAGTGAACTCGTCAACAATCTGAACCTCTCCATCCTTTACAAGGTAGTCTACATCTTTCTTAAATAGGTATTCAGCTTTTACAGCTTGTGTCACATAGTGAACCAAATCGAAGTTCTGTGGATCATATAGGTCATATACTGTCTCACCATCTTCATTTGTTGAAGGTGCAAGTGCCTTGATATTAGCCAGGGCGTTCTCGATGTGAGTCATACCTTCAGCTGTGAATGATACAGATTTATTCTTCTCATCAAGCTTGAAGTCTCCCTTTGCATCGAATGCTTCTGCAACTTTCTTGCTTAATTTATCGAGATCGCTTAGCTCTGGATATTTTCCTGTAACAGGGTCTTTTTCGCACTCTTTCAAGAATGGAAGAACAGCTTTTGCTGCCATTACTTTTGGAGTATCGTCCTCAGCTTGTCCTGAGATGATCAATGGAGTTCTTGCTTCATCGATCAAGATGGAGTCAATTTCGTCTACGATAGCGTAGTGGTGCTTTGGCTGGACTTTGGATGACGCAGTCTGCTTCATGTTATCTCTCAGATAGTCGAAGCCGAACTCGTTGTTTGTACCATAGGTAATATCTGCACTATACGCTTTTCGTTTTGCTTCTTCGTCCTGGCCATTGAGAACAACGCCAACACTCATGCCCAGAAAATTATATATTGGTCCCATCCATTCAGCATCTCTGTCAGCAAGGTAATCGTTAACAGTTACGATATGAACACCTTTGCCTTCAAGAGCGTTTAGGTATGCTGCAGGAACGGATGTAAGTGTTTTTCCTTCTCCCGTTTTCATCTCAAGGATTGCGCCCTTACAAAGAACGATAGCACCCATGATCTGAACATCATAATGGAATTCGCCAATTACTCTTTTGCTGGCTTCTCTAACGAGTGCGAAAGCCTTTGGTAGAAGCTCATCCAAGGTCTTTTCTCCACTCTGGACTTCTTTCTTCCACTCATTTGTCAAACGAGGAAAATCCTCATCCATTAGGCTTGCTGCCCAATCTTTTTCTCTATTGACAGACTCTACAATAGGTCTAAGTCTTTTTTCATCTTTCTCTTGTTTGGTGCCTCCAAACAATGTTTTCAAAAAATTTCCCATAGAAATATGATAATACTTTTGTCCAAACGTTAACAGAACTGACCTTTTGTGCATTATGTATTTTAGGATAAGGAATTATTTCTTTGTTGTATAAATATTTATTTGATTGATTTAAGTTGTTTGATATAAAAGAGTGTTAATTTGACACAATTTTCAACCAATCTCTATAGCAAAAAAGAGTATGAATTGTTACACTGAATCCATGGATTGGACTCTTGTAATAGGCAAATTCAGTATTGGTATTTTAGATATCATCATCGTAGTGATGTTCTTATCGACATCAATTGGTTGTACTGCCGTAGGATTCTCCCGTTCTGCAGCAAAGAAAATTGGGTGGATACTTTGCTATCCATGTGCATTCTATCTAACAAGCTTGGTTGCCAAGGTATTCAATAGTTATTCAAATATTGGCCTCTTTTTCTCAACGATGCTAGCATTCGCAGTGTCATCTGTTATTGTATTTGCAATCTTTAATCTATTAGGATCTCTTTTGGGAAATGTTCTTTCGGGAATAGGGCTAGGTGCTGTCGATAGCATACTTGGTTTTGTCTGGGGAGTATTCATGACAATACTAGCAGCAGGCATATTGATATTCATTCTTTCAAAGCAAACGATTTTCGATCTTCAGCCTCTTTTTGATAAAAGCTATGCTTATCAATGGATACAACCATTGCTTCCTTCTACGCAAAAAGTTCTAGCGGGGGTTCTAGATGGCATTCTATAACCTCGAAAAGACCCAACCTGGAATAGCTCGTGAATTTGAAGATGCAATCAAAGGAGGCTTTTTGCCTCAATCTTTGTTGCTCTCAGGACCCAGAGGCTCTTCAAGACTCACAGCATCCTTGGATCTTGCATTTACTCTTTTGAATGATGAAGGAAATAGGGATTTATTGAAATCGAATCAGATTGCGCTTCTTCCAAGCAGGAACAATCTATTGGAAGTGAAAGCTGCAATTGCAATGTTTGAAAAGCAGCGTACAACTTCATCCCGAATCTTTTTGATTCAAACAATCAGGAAGATATTGCTTCAATATCCTGCAATGCTTGTTGATGCCTATGACAAGAAGGTCAGCTCTTATTTTTCTACTGCAGAAGAGATAGCTTCTTTGTTATATGAATATGAAGAAGATAGAGAGTACACTGAAAAAGAGATCAAGGCTCTTTGTTCATTCCTGGAAAAGAATGTAACACAAGCATTCATCAATAAAGGTCGTAAGTCAAATGGGGTTACGATCGATGAGATCAGAGCAATCCAGGATTGGTTCAGTACAGGGCACGATGTAAAGATTGCAATCATTGAAAACCTAGAAGAGAGTACCGAGGGTGCAAAGAACTCTCTGTTGAAGATTCTCGAAGAGCCAAATGAAAATGGATACCTTATTTTGATAAGTTCAAATCCCCAACGCTTGCTGCCAACAATTCTTTCTCGTGTCAGGAAGTTTGCATTCCCATCTTTGACAGAGGAGTGCATAACATCTTTTCTTAGAGATCAGTTCAAACAATATCAAAACTACACATCCTTTGAAGCATTCTTCTTTGAGATGGGAGCAGAAGAGGAGAGCAAGAAAGAGCTTGAAGAGAGCGTGAAGCTTTTTTCGTCTGCAATTATCAATGGCAGTGCATTGGACAATAGTGACAAGGAAAAGATATTTTCCTTTGTCGATAGAATCAATGCTTTCAGATATTTCATTGAGTGTGTTACAGCAAATGTTTCAAAAGAGATGAAATCGGGACGCATCAAGCCTATAAAAGCACGAGAGATTATGGATGTGATCAATAAATGGATATTGGTATCTGATACATATAATCTATCACAGAGAGCATCTCTTGATAGTATTCTTAGGGAGTGTATAAATGTCAAATAAGCTATTGAAGAAGGTTCTGGCTGATTTTTCATCTTGTCCTAGTTCCCAGCTCGAATCATTGATCAAAGCAGAGATATTGGAAAGTGATTTGCATACTGCTTTATTGGATAGCCTTTCAGAAGGCCATGTAATTGTTGATCACTCAGGTTACGTTGTTTATTACAACAACACAATCTACTCCTTGATCCCAACATCATTAAAGCATAGAGTCTTTGAAGGTAAAAGACTTAATGATGCAATCAGGGATAAGGATATAAATCAATTCATAACAGATGTTCTGAATGGAAGAGAAAAACCAGAGCCAAAGGATTTCACAATCCAGGCTGGCCAGGAGTTAAGAACGATTAGAGTATCTTTCTATGTTCTTTCTGTAGGAGATGATAACTATATCGATATAAAGTTCAATGATATCTCGGATCAGATTCGCGCCCAGGCACGATTAAGACGAAGTGAGAGCCTTGCTAGCCTTACAACTATGGCTGCAGGTATTGCTCACGAGATCAAGAATCCTCTTGCTGCTATGAAGATACATATTCAATTGATGCAGAAAGCTCTTCAGAAGAAAGGCTCAATTACACAGGAGGACGCTGCTAAGTATCTTAGTGTAATTGATGAGGAGGTTGACCACTTGAATTCAATCGCTGTCGACTTTCTATATGCTGTAAAACCAATGAATACAGAGCTAAAGCTCTCGAATATCAATGACATTATCCTAGAGCTAGCATCTTTCTTGGCGCCAGAAGCGGAGGATAAGAATATAGAGATCAAACTCGAGCTAAGAGAGTTCTTGCCACGCATAGAGCTTGATTCGCGATATGTAAGACAGGCTTTGTTAAATCTTGTGCAGAATGCATTTGCTGCAATGCCAACAGGTGGAATATTGACCATTACAACAAAGCTTGAGGGTAATTTTGTTCTCTTGAAGGTTGAAGACACTGGAAGTGGAATAGACAGCGAGAAACTTGCAAAGATCTTCGAGCCGTACTTTACAACTAAGGCAACTGGTACAGGCCTTGGTTTAACAACTGTATATAAGGTAATGAAGGAACATGGTGGCGATATCCACGTCACTTCCCAGCTTGGAATGGGAACAGCATTCACATTGGAATTCCCAGTTCCAACTAGCCAAAGACAAGCCTTGGAGGGCGATAAATGAGTACAATCCTATTAGTTGATGATGAGGTTAATATTCTATCAGGACTTTCGATGGCTATGTCCGATGAGGGCTATAAGGTTCTTACAGCGACAAATGGAAAAGAGGCATGGGGCCTGATAAACGAAAACAATGTTGATCTTGTAATTACCGATCTAAGAATGCCAGAGATGTCTGGCGATGAGCTAATCAAGAAGGTCAGCAGTGCTTATCCAACTCTTCCTGTAATTGTTTTAACTGGCCATGGAACTATCGAGACAGCTGTTGAGACAATGCGTGAAGGTGCAATAGATTTCTTCACAAAGCCTGTTGATCTGGACAAGTTATTGCTGGTTGTAAAGAAAACAATTGCAAACTCCCAGCTTCAGGAGCAGAACAGAAGACTTACTGAAGAGATAGAGAAGCTAAAGAAAGAGAAGAACTTTGCCGCTATCATTGGAAAATCTGGAAAGGTCAGCCAATTGCAGGAGACTATCAAGCAAGTGGCACCAACAAAAGCAAGTGTGTTGATCACAGGAGAGTCCGGTACTGGTAAGGAGTTGGTTGCTGATGCAATCCAGGCTCAATCCAACAGAAGTAATAAGCCTTTTATCAAAGTCCATTGTGCATCTCTTTCTCCATCTCTGTTGGAGTCCGAGCTATTTGGACACGAGAAGGGTGCTTTCACAGGTGCTACTAGCCAAAAGAAGGGTAGGTTTGAACTCGCTGATGGTGGAACATTGTTTCTTGATGAAATTGGAGAGATCGACCAGAGTACACAAGTCAAGCTTTTGAGAGTACTTCAGGAAAGGGAGTTTGAACGCGTTGGAGGCGAGAAGACCATCAAGGTTGATGTTCGCGTAGTATCGGCTACAAATAGAAATCTCCTGGAAGAAGTACAGAAAGGTAATTTCAGAGAGGATCTCTACTATCGTTTGGCTGTAGTTGAAATCAAGGTCCCACCTCTAAGAGAGAGAAAGGAAGACATCGAGCTGCTTGCTTCCGATTTCCTGAAGCGATTTAGCCAGGAAGAAAACAAGAAGATAGAAGGGTTCTCCCTTCAGGCAAGAAAAGCTTTATATAGCTACTCTTGGCCAGGAAACATCAGGGAGTTAAAAAACTCCATTGAATCAGCAGTTGTCATGGCCCGTGGTAAGACTATTGAACTTGAGGATCTTCCAACTCAACTAAAGCATGAAAGCAGGGACACTCAAATAACCTTGGATCTTCCTCTTACAATGGAAGAGGCTGAAAAGGCAATCATCTTAGAGTCCATTGCATATTGCTCAGGCAATAAAACCAAAGCTGCTGAGATGCTTGCTATCGGCAGAAAGACATTACATAGAAAGCTCGCTGAATGGAGAGAAGAAAATGACGCTTGAAGAGGTATTCTCTCCTAATGGTGCATTGGACAATGTCTTAAACAGCTATTCTTTTAGATCTAACCAGCTAGAGATGTCTGAGTTAATTGATAAAGGATTTAACGAGAATAAGAATGTTGTAATCGAAGCAGGTACTGGTATCGGAAAGTCCTTTGCTTATCTTGTACCTGCATTCCTACTTTTGGATAAAGACAAGTCAAAGAAAGTTGTTGTTGCAACAAGTACAACGACACTTCAAAAACAGTTATATGAGAAGGATATCCCTCTTGTAACAAAGGCATTGGGTATATCATTAAATACTGCAATTCTATATGGTAGAAGTAACTATCTTTGTCTTAGAAAATACACTGATATCTATGAATCTCGTAAGCTTCTCTCTTTGGATCCAGAAAGTAGCGAAGCTTTGTTCGATTCCTGGGTTCAAAAGACAGATACTGGTGCTATACAGGATGCTCCAAAGAAAGTTGCATTTCTATTTAAGGAATTGAGATCAGACTCACATGAATGCCTGGGTAGATCTTGCCCATTTCATGAAGAGTGCTTTTTCTTTCAAGCCCGTCGTAAGGCTCAGAAAGCAAATCTTGTTGTTACCAATCATCATATTGTTTTGTATGATGCAAGAATTCGAGCAGAGAACGAAGAGGGATTTGACACAGAGTGCATCCTTCCAGGATACACACACCTTGTTATGGATGAGGCTCATCATATACAAGATGAAGCTACATCGATTCTTTCAGATGAATTCTCAACTGAGCTAGCTGAGTTCATTCTCGATGAGCTAACTCGTAAGAGAAAGAAGAAAAAGGAAAGTGATGAAGAAGGTGAGAAGGAAGAGGTCGAAAAGCTTTCCTTGTTGGATGCAGTAAGAAGATTTGAAAAAGTCGATCCACCTGTAAAGCAGGCCACAATTACCAATTCAATCTCTCATATAAGACTTCTGCTTGATTCATTCGATAGTGAGCTTAAAGCCATTCTTTCTGGCCACTTTGATCGATATCAAATACTCTTTACGCGCGAGTTCTACAACAGGTTCATAGAGCGCATCAGAGCGCAAGAAGCTCTTGCAGAGGAATTGCATACACTTTCTAATGCATTAGATAATCTATATTCGGAAGATGCAAAAGATCCAATTCTCGATATAGTAAAAAGATACTCTTCTGAGCTTATGTGTCTTTCGAACACACTTCGTTCTTGGATTCGTTTTTCTGATTTCGATTCATTCATTCCATATGCAGAGGAAGATAGAAGAAGTGGAAAGTATACGATCAAGATCGCTCCTATGTGCACAGGTCCTATTTTATATAGAACTCTTGTTCGCAATATGGAGAGCATGCTCTATTGCTCAGCAACTCTATGTGTAAACAATAGCTTTGCATTCTTCTCAAATGATTCAGGATTCAAGGAGGATCCAGATCATCTAGAGGGAATATTTCTCTCTCCATTTGATTATGGACACTCGTTGATGCTCCTTGTTCCTGAGGATGGAATGGAATTCATAACATCAAAAAAAGATGAATACAATAGGTATGCATCCTATGTAACAGCTAAGGCACTGCAATCATCAGCAGGAGGCGCTTTGGTATTGTTCACTGCCAAGGATATGCTCAATGAAGTATGTCAAAACGTTAAGAAGAACCTTGGCCCTGATTATAGGATACTTAGTCAGACAGATACAGGAATACACAAGGCAAGACTTCTTGAAGAGTTCAAGAATGATGAGGATGCATCGTTGTTCGCTACCGATTCTTTCTGGGAAGGAGTAGACGCTCCTGGAAATACTCTTAGGCTTGTCATAATTGAAAAGCTTCCATTTAGAGTACCCACAGATCCAATTGAGATGGCACGCAGTAACTATATAAACAGTAAGAGTGGAAATGAGAGTGCATCGTTTATGCAGATCACAGTTCCCAATGCATGTATTAAACTAAAGCAGGGTATTGGTAGATTAATTAGAAGTGAAGACGATAGAGGTGTTGTATTGATTCTAGATAAGAGAATAATATCTAAAGGATATAGGGCTATGATGCTCAATACAATTCCTCAAGGCTATAGGCCAGAGGATACACTATTAGATAATATTGAGAACAAGATTGAGAGGTTTCTGTTTCAGTGATGGATAAAAAAGAATCAATTAAAACAAAATTTTCAAAAGAAGGACTACTAGTTTGTGTATTGGTTTTCCTACCTTATGCATTTAGCTTTATGCCTACTAGATATAATCTATTTGCTGAATACCAGAATCTGCCTAAATGGCTCTTGATTTTGAACTCGTTCATTGTACTCTTTATGGTTCTTACTCAGGTTCTTGTCAGAAACCTTCAAGCTCATCCTTTATCATCAAAGAGCAGGATCTTTAGCTTTGCCAATGTTATCTTGGGCGTCTATTACATTCTATGGGTGTATTTCTATAGAGGGGATGCATCTGTTGGAATTTATATGGCAATAAAGATATTGGCATCTCTATATTTGATCATCTTCTCCTTTGATAGAAAGAACTGGGTTGCATTTTCTCTTTCGCTTGCATACCTTGTCTTATCAATAGCAACATCTTCTCTTGCATTGGTTAGAGTCTATGGCTAAAGCTGAAGAAACCCGATATGGAGTATCTGGATTTAGGGTTGGTACTCCTCATTATTCATCTCATGGTTCAATATTCAGGGACAAGGTTGAAGTCATCACAGATGGCTATGGCAATATTACTGGGGTGACAAATAGAGAGAAACTATATAGGTTGTCACTTCCTGAAGATATAGAGGGAATCTCTATTGACGAGATTGGTAAGGAATCGTTTGCTAATTGCCCAAACCTTGAGATGGTATTTCTTCCTTCTTCTATTGAGAAAGTAGGTGTGGGAGCATTTCGTAACTGTCCAAATCTTAGAGTTGTAGTACTATCTGAAAACATCTATCAAATAGGAGCCTCTGCATTTGAAGGCTGCGCTAGTTTGGAAAACATCAATATTCCAAGTGCGCTTGAGCAAGTTGGAGCAAGGGCTTTTTATGCATGTTCATCAATTAGATCAATCCATCTTCCTTATGATATCTTGTTAGGTGCAATGTGTTTTTCATCATGCTCTGGCATGCTTAGCTTTGATGCTGAGAATGTTCGTTCTCTTCCAGATGGTTGTTTGTTGTCATCTGGAGTAAAGAAACTAAAGATATCGAACAAATTGAAATCAATTGGAGTATCTGCACTCTCAAGATGTACAAAGCTAGAAGAAATCTACTTTGATGGATCTTTATCAGAATTCAGATCAATCTCATTTGGCATGAATTGGAATAAAGACCTTCCTTCTGGTTGTTCTCTCTTTTTAAGAAATGAGAATGGCAAATTCTATAATGCTTTTGATACATCAGACAAGAAAAGGCGAGAGACTCCAAAAGAGAAGAGCACTGTGGATAAGGATCTTGAACTGTTTGAAATCTATAAAGCTAATCCAACTCTCGATGAAATTACAAAAGCTTATAGAGAGAAGGCTAGGAAGTTCCATCCAGATATCTTGTCTGGGTTGAATCTAGATAAGGCCTTTACGGATTTTGCTTCAGAACAATTTCGCTTATATACAGAAGCATATGAAAGACTTCGAAAGAGATATTAAAATCCCTCCTATTGGTCATCCAATAAGAGGGTAGCATGCTAGATGATACTATCGATTATTTTACGATTGCTAGAATATCTGCATTGTTAACAAGCAAGTACTCTTCAGAACCATCCTTGATCTGGTTACCTGCATATTTATCGTGAAGAACCTCGTCTCCAACCTTTACCTTAATGGTCTCGTCATCACCAATAGCTACAACTGTAGCAATCTGAGTCTTTTCCTGAGCTGTCTGAGGAATGAAGAGGCCAGAAGCTGTCTTCTCCTCTGTAGCCTTTGCCTTTAATAGAACTCTGTCTCCAAGTGGAATAATTGTCATTTTTATACCTCTATAAAATTGAATTCACTGTAAGTGACCTTTGTCACACATATCTGAATATAAAAAGAAAAGCCAACATCGACAAGTAGATGTAGAACAAATGAAGTTACAATGAAAATATCTACATATTATCTCTTGTCGTTTTATATATTCGCATTATCTTATGGGTATGGAAATTTTAGGTATTAAGGACATTTTCAAATTATCTATTGAAAGCTACAAGAAGGCTGTATCTGAAGCGCATCTTAAGCACTTTACAGAGGCGTTTGGTCTTTATGTAGAAACCTTCTTGCCTAGACTTAACTCTGAATTTTGTTGTGAGAAGGAATTCAAATGCTTCTATAGATTGCAATTAGCTACATATCTATGTAAGAAGAACAATTACTATGTAGCTCTTCCTGAAGGCGATATGATCAGCGATTTGATCCTTTCTTCCTACATTGATTTTGTAGATATGATCAGTGTTTCAAAATTCAATATCACAGCAGAAGGAAGAATAAATCTCCTTTCTGAGCTAAAGGTAGATTTTCCACTATTAGATCCAATGGAATTGGCTCTTTAGGGTCATTTTAACCCTAAGTGCCCATTGTTATCCCTCTTTGTGTCAAATTGTCCCATTTGAACAATGAAAAATTAGCTTTGGGTTAATTTGACTCATTGTGAAGATTGTCTTCATATTGCCAAAATAATTAATTATTTATGCTTAAAAGAATTAACTAAGTTGGCACGATATTTGCAAATGTTATTTTGTAGGCGATGGCCCTGCAAAGGAGTTCACAATGGAAGACACACAGAGAATTGAGATTACGGATAATGATAACGAAGTACTATCTTTATATCTAAAGGAAATCAATAGAATTCCATTGCTCACTTATGAAGAAGAATATGAGTTAGCTCTAAAGGCTAAGGCTGGAGATAAAGTCGCAAGAGAAAGAATCTTGAATGCAAACTTGAGATTCGTAGTATCGGTTGCTAAGAAGTTCAGAGGTCAGGGTTTGCCACTAACAGACTTGATCAATGAAGGAAACATCGGACTCATTACTGCTCTTGATAAGTTCGAACCAGAAAAGGGTTATCACTTCATCTCATACGCAGTATGGTGGATCAGACAATCTATAATGAAAGCTCTCTCTGATAAGGGTAAGGCAGTACGTCTTCCTCTAAATAGAGCCAATGAGCTTATGCAGATTCAGAAAGCGCAGAAGGCTATCATGGAAGAGAGGGAAACATCAGATCCTAGCGTTGAGGATATCGCAGCATCTACAGGTCTTGATGAGCAGCTTGTAAAGGATTTGTTGTCTGTATCAAGCGAAATGGTATCATTCGATTCTCCTGTCAAGAAGAGTTCTGACTCTGATTCTACATTTGGCGACTTCATTGAAGATAGCTCCAAGGGACCAGAAGAGCAGGTAATCAACCAAGCTCTACAGGAAAATGTAAGATCCTTACTTTCAACTCTTACAGATAAGGAAAGAAGAATCATCGAACTCAGATATGGCCTAGATGGCAACAAACCAATGAGCCTCAAGGATATCGGTGTTGAGTACAATCTTACAAAGGAAAGAATCAGACAGATTGAAAAGAGAGCTCTCGAAAAGCTTAAGGTTGCTGGTGAAGAGAGAGAAATGGACTCTTACTGCATTGCATAATAAATCATAGTGAAATCAGATATTAGCCTCTTGAATTGGAAAATAAATTCTATTCAAGGGGTTTTTATATACTCCTATGAGGAAATTGCAAAAGTCAAATCTCGTGAAGAAATATACAGATTTTGGTGCATGATTATGCACTTTTATAGAGTCTGGGGCCTGCTTGTTGCATGTTTATTGCAACGCTAGTAGGTCCTTTTTCATA
>CAKQTE010000140.1 GCA_934276485.1 uncultured Spirochaetales bacterium
CCTCCCTGGCTATCATAAAAGCTTGTACTCTAAACAAAGAAAATGATGTTTGGACTAATAGCAAGACGATACGTTTCTCTTTATTAGATTCAGCCAAAGCGGCTTAATTTAACCGCACAGGTCGCAACAATTCTTCTTGTTGAATTGTATATACATTGCTACAATATCTATACATTTAAAGATTGCCTATCTTCTTTAAAGTTGCAATGGAGGGCTCAATATGATTGCGCTTGGTATAGATTTGGGTACTCAGAGTGTTAAGTTCTTGGTATATGATTCATGTAAGCATGAGATAGTTGCTCAAAGCTCAGCTCCATTAGAGCTAAGAAGCCTTGATGGAGGAGTAAGAGAGCAGGAAGCATCTTGGTGGATAGATGCCATAAATAAATGTTTTGCAGATTTATCTCCTGAAGTAAGAAATAGCATTGATGCTATCTCTGTATCTGGACAGCAACATGGATTTGTTCCTGTCGATAAAGACGGCAATGTTCTATATGCAGTAAAGTTGTGGTGTGATACATCTACAGCAAAAGAGTGCGAGGAGATAACACAAAGCTTTGGTGGAGAAGAAAAGCTTATTCGAGAAGTAGGTAATCCTATTCTTCCTGGATATACTGCATCCAAGATATTATGGCTCAAGAAGAATCATCCTGAGCTATATAGACAAATGCGATATGTTCTTCTTCCTCATGATTACATCAATTATTACTTTACAGGCATTGCTACGATGGAAAGGGGGGACGCATCTGGTACAGGACTGTTAAATGTTCATACTAGAGAGAATGTAGATTCTAATGTTTGTAAAGCTATTGCTGATGATTTAGAAAGTAAGATTCCTGAAATACGCAAAGAGCACGTCATTGTCAATGTAAGGGATGAACTAATAGAAAAGTATGGCCTGAAGCCTACTGTAAAAGTCTCTTCCGGAGGAGGAGACAATATGATGAGTGCCATAGGAACCGGTACGGTGTCTGATGGTATTGTTACGATGAGCCTTGGAACATCAGGAACGTTGTTTGCATCCTCTTCAACTCCAATTATTGATTATAAAAAGAGGCTTGCTTGTTTCTGTTCATCTCACGAAACATGGCTACCGCTACTATGTACAATGAACTGTACTGTTGCAACAGAAAGCATGAGGCATATGCAGGATCTAGGAATCAAGGATTTTGATGCTTTGGCAGAAAGTGCATCTGCTGGTGCAGAAGGAGTTATATTCCTTCCATTCTTAAATGGAGAAAGAGTTCCATCACTTCCTAATGGAAAGGGTGTATTTGCAGGTTTGGATATCAATAATATGTCCACCAAGAATATGGCCAGAGCTGTCTTTGAAGGAGTAACGTTTGAATTCTTATTGGGATTGGATGCCTTTAGGGATAATGGATATAAGCTTTCATCAATAACTCTAACTGGCGGCGGGGCTAAGAGCGGGTTTTGGCGTAAGCTTATTTCTGATATCACAGGCCTTCCTGTAAGGGTTCCTCTACTTACAGAATCAGCTGCATTTGGTGCTGCTTTGCAAGCAATATGGCTTACAGAAAAAGATAGTATCGAAAGCGTCGTCAACGAACATGTTCGCTTTGATGAAGAAAAATCTTTCGAGCCAGATATGACTTTGCATAATGAATATATGGCGAGATACGAAGAGTGGAAGAAATATGTTGATGCTTTATCGCCACTATATCGATAAATGTATATACATATAAGCAATTGTATATAAAAATATCTATTTGAATTTCTTAAGAGTCTAGGCGTTTAGGCTCTTTTTTTTTTATATAATATAAGTAATTAACAGGCGAAATAATTTTGTTAAAAATTGGGTATTGACAAATCGAAAAAGAGTGATTGAATAAATGTATATACAAATACAAAAGGAGAAAAAGGAATGAAAAAAACATTAACAATGATTCTAATTGTATTGGTTGCTATTACACAGTTTGCATTTGCAAATGGTTCATCTGAAACAGCAGCTAAATCTCAAGACGTTTTGGAATTTTGGTGCTATTGGGATAAAGGACATCCAAATGATCTATGGATGAGACAGATTATCAAGGACTTTGAGAAAGAGACTGGAATTAAGGTTAATTATTCAAATCCTGGTTCAAGTATTCTTCTAAGTGTTAGACCAGCAATTATCGATGGTAATGCTCCTGACCTTATCGATGGTCACTGCATCGAAATGATCGCTTCTCTTGGTGGCGAGGGCTTATTGCTTTCTCAGGAAGATTTGTATAAGGGAAAGACATGGGACGGTTCCCAGACATTCGAAAATCAGTTCCTCGAAGGAACAACAACTCAAGGCGTCTACAATGGCGAAAGATGGTTTGTTCCATATTGTGCTCATACTTCTTGTATCCATTACAACCAGAAAGAGTTCGAGAAGAGAGGATGGACAGAGCCTAAGACTTGGACAGAGTTCACAGCTCTTTGTGATCAGCTCGTAGCTGAAGGCGTTTCTCCAATTGGTTTGGACAATACATCAACATACAACGCATATTGGTTCTATTGGTTTATGGAAAGAATTTGCGGAACAGGTAAGTTCTGGGAACTCGCAACAGATCCAACTGGTAAGGCTTGGGACAATCCTGATGTATTGAAGGCAGCTCAGATGGTAACTGAAGTTTCCAAGTACTTCATTAAGGGATGGCAGGGTAACGTATGGCCAGCAGGACAGATCGATTGGGCTCAGGGCGCTGCAGTATTCCACATGGATGGTTCTTATATTGCTAACGAGCTATTCGATAAGGTTGATGATGACTTTATGTTCAAGGCATTCCCATTCCCAATGGTAGAAGGTGGAAAGGGAGATCCAAGATCCAAGGAAATCTCAGTAATGGGATTCTCAGTTCCAAAGGATGCTAAGCACCCAGAACTTGCTAAGAAGTTCATCCAGTTTGCATTGCAGCCAAAGTACCAGATTGCTTTGATGGAAACATACTATCCAACAACTCTCTCCGGTCTTGAGGGCAGCGTTCCAGATTACATTAAGGATGTATATGCAATCATGACAGCAGATGGCCCTGTACACATGCTATATGATGGCTTGCAGGCTAGAGGTGAGTGGTGGAACATCGTCTTCTATCCAGTTAATAACAAGCTCATCTATGGAAACATCGATGCTGAGACATTTGTTAAGACTATGAAGGCAGATACTATCGCATATTTGAAGAAGTAAATCGTTATATCCCCGCCTGTCTAAAAACAGGCAGGCGGTTTAAAAGGGAGGAGATGACATGAATAATGCTTATAGGAGAAACAAGAAGCTTGCAATTCCCTTTTTGGTTCCTTCTTTAATTGTCTACACTGTATTTTTCATATTTCCAGCTATAAGTGGATTATTGTATAGCCTTTATGATTATAAAGGATTCTCAAAGGAAAAGACCTTCATTGGATTGAATAACTTCGTAGAAGCTCTTCATGACAAGGTATTCTGGGGTGCATTCCTTGTTAACTTGAAGATAATGTTCATCGGTGGAATCTTCATCTTTGGATTATCTTTCGTATTCTTGATCCTGTACTCTTGCATAGGTAAATTCAAAAATACCTTTAGAGCACTGCTGTTCTTACCTAATATCATTTCTCCAGTAGCAATCTGTATTCTATGGGGATTTATATTCAATCAGAGATTTGGACTATTGAATAACTTGCTAAAGGCAATGAAGCTTGAATTCTTGATCAAGCCTTGGCTCGATTCTTCAAACATCGTTGGTAGCATGTTGTTTGTAATCATATGGACATATGTTGGATTCTATTTTGTTGTTCTGGTTTCCGGAATCAGCAAGATACCAGATTCTGTATATGAGTCAGCATTCCTAGAGGGCGCTGGTCCTATAACAGTATTCTTTAAGATCACTCTCCCAATGGTTTGGGATGTATTCACAGTTGCTGTTGTTTACTGGTTGATCACATCATTGAAGATGTTTGAGATTCCATTCTCATTCACAGGCTTCAAGCCTAGATTGGAAACATGGAACCTATCTGTATATATTTACATGCTTGGATTTGGCCGAAGTGATGCAATATACCGCATCGGATATGCAGCTGCAATATCTGTACTTCTATCTATTATCATCATGCTCTTTGTAACTCTCTCAAGGAAATTGATGGAACGAGAATCTCTCGAGTATTAATCAAGGAGGAAGATGTATGAGATATAAGGTAGGAAAAGGTGCAAAGGTATTTTGCTATGCGATGTTCATCCTCTGGAGCTTGATCGTAGTTCTAGCTCTTATCTGGA
Organism: uncultured Spirochaetales bacterium; assembly: GCA_934276485.1. Classification (GTDB taxonomy): domain Bacteria; phylum Spirochaetota; class Spirochaetia; order Sphaerochaetales; family Sphaerochaetaceae; genus Ornithospirochaeta. The sequence continues at coordinate 4,238 of CAKQTE010000140.1, forward strand.
TTGGCATCACATCATTCAAGACAAATAAAGAGCTATATCAGGAGATCTGGAAGCTTCCTGCAAAGTTCAGACTTGATAACTACAAGAAGATATGGAGTCTCTATGAACTATCTAGATACTTCTTTAACAGTATTCTGGTTGTTCCTCTAAATGTCATTGCAATACTAATTCTTGCAGTTCCATCTGCATTCGTTATTGCACGTGCTCAATTCAAGGGCAGACAGTTGGTTCATTCATATTTCATCTTTGGAATGGGTGTTCCTGTAATCATTGCTTTGTTCCCAACATACTTCATGCTTTCTGACATGAAATTGTTGAACTCGTTCTTGGGCATATCCTTGGTATATATAGCTACATCGTTGTCGTTTACGATCTTTATGCTATATGGATTCTTCCAGAGCTACCCAGTTGAACTAGATGAAGCAGCAACTATCGATGGATGTACTCCATTCCAGGCATTCATGAAGATTGTTCTTCCTCTATCTTCAACAGGAATCATTACAGTAACAATCTTCAATTTCATTGGTATATGGAATGAATACATGCTTGCAATGATCTACATCAGAGATGAATCAAAGAGATTATTGTCAGTAGGTATCTATGCGCTTCAATCTTCAATGCAATACACAGGTGACTGGGTAACTCTGTTTGCTGGTGTAGTCCTTGCATTGCTTCCAGTTTTGATCTTCTTCATCTTTATGGCAGATCGAATCATGGACGGTATGACTGTTGGTGCTGTAAAGGGTTAACCCACAATAAATTAAAACAATCAAACAATTTCTTTTTAATAAGAGGAGGTGTGTTATGGCAGATATCTTTGTGACTAACGAAGAGTATTTGGAGAGAATTGGGAAGGTTCAAGCTAAGCTCAGAGAGCTAGATCTTGATGCTGCAATCGTGTATGCAAACTCATGTACCTATGAAAATCTTAGGTATCTAACAGGAATGTGGCCTTTGTTCGAAAGAGGTGGACTATGTATTCCTAGAGAAGGAAAGGCTGTTCAGCTTATTGGCGCAGAAGCTCCAGGGCTTGCAAAGGAAACATGTCTTGGCGATAGCTATATGATTCTTTCTGAGTTTGGACATACTTTCCCAATGAAATGGAAGGGTGCTGAATACAAGGATTTCAATGCTCTCTTTGATCAGGTCTCTAATGGAAAGGGTGTTAGAAGAGTAGGTCTTACTGATTTGTCTATCACTCCTTATGAAACATATGTAAACATCCAGAAAGCCTTAGCTCCAGGAGGAGAGATTGTCGATATCGCACAGACATTGCTGGATATCAGACGCATTAAGAGCGAGAAGGAAATCGATTTGATGAGAAGAGCAAATCTCATCAATGAAAAGGTATTTGAGGAATTCTTGGGCAAGGTAAAGCCTGAGATGACAGAGTACCAAGCTCAAGGTTTGATCGTAGGTGGAATGTATGAGCATGGTGGTGAGGGGGAATCTTTCCCAACACTTCTATATGCAGGCAAGAGAACTCTAAACCAGATTGGTAGAGGAACTCATACTCCACTTGGTACAAATAGGCTCATTGGATGTGACTTTGGAACAATACTTGGAACATATGCTTCTGCATATTCAAGACCATTCATGTTCGGAAAGATGCCTCAGAAGATGAAAGACGAGATTAACTTTGTTATCGACTTGCATCTAAAGGTAGTTAACGAGTGGGTTCGCCCAGGCGTTCATATGAAGGACATTCAGGCTAAGTATAACGAAGCATTTGAGAAGGCTGGTTATGGTTATCCACCAGCAGGTGCTTCCCACTGTATTGGTATCTTTGAATGTGAGCCTCCACTAATGAGCCAGGGAGGTGGAATACTTGAAGAGAACATGACATTGGCAGCAGATCACTTCTTCAAGAGTGCAGAATGGGGATTTAGATTTGAGGATTGCTATCGCGTTACAGCAACAGGAGCAGAGATGTTCACAGGCAAGTTCCTCAATCCTATAGAGCTTTAATTTCAATAGTTATGGCTGGTGTAATGCCAGCCATATACCAAATATAAAAGGCGGTTTGGGATATGGATAAACAACTTATGGGATCGATAGTATCTTTCATTGGTGTTTCCATCTATGCTTTCGATTCATTGTTATTGGCAATGTCTGGAGCTGCTGGGTTTACCGCAGGCTTCTGGAGAGGCTTATTTACATTTCTTTCATTGGGAATCGCATTTATTATCTCAACGAAGGGAAAACCTTTTGCAGTACTGGTAAAATATGGACTACCAATGCTATTTTCCGGAGCAATGCTAGGTCTTGCTGGTGCGATGTATTCCTTCTCTATTTCATATGGAGGAACCTCCATTAGCTTGGTAATGTTATCTTTGAATCCTATTTTGACAGCTTTTTTTTGTTATATATTCTTAAAAGAAAAACCATCCAAACATACAGTAGTTATTATGTTCATATGTCTCTTTGCAGTTATGTATATGTTCTGGGATGGAATTAAAAATGGCAATATCCTTGGTTATTTGATAGCTCTTGTTGTTCCTACAGCACTTGCGTTAAACCTGACCAATCTTAGAAGATTCCCATATCTTCCTCGAATAGGAGTATCTATGATCGGAGGATTGGTAACAGCAATAATTGGTCTTGTGGTATCAATGGGGAATCTTAAAGTTCCAGGAAATGGACTTATATACTTAGTACTATTGGGTATTGTTATAATCCCTGTAGGACAGGTAATGATTACAACAGGAACCAAATATGCAAAAGCTGCAACGATATCATTGATAAACTCTCTTGAAAGCATCTTTGGCCTTATTTATGTATGGATCTTCATTGGAACAATCCCTTCCGTGAATTGTTTAATAGGAGGTTCAATAATAATGCTTTCTGTTGTAATGAATATCATTTTTGACGCAAAAGCATTTTCTGATGAACAAATCTATATCAAAACAGAACAAAAGGGGATAGGATTATAATAATTATGAACGAAGACGATCTCAGAACATTAAAACACATAAAGATTTATAATTGGTTGAAATCTCTCATTAGCAGAGGTAAGTTCACACCTGGCGAGAAGCTTCCAACTGAGACCGAGATCGCCAAGATGTTTGACGTCAATAGAATGACTGTCAGACATGCCATGGATCTATTGGTACAGGAGAATTGGATTAAGCGTGAGCGGGGCAAAGGTACTTTCTTGATGGATAGACCTCAGAAGGTTACTTACCAGATGGATAACATTATCTCATTTGAAGATATTGCATCTTCCCATCATCTTAGATCTTCATATGAAGCTATCTCGAAAGAAATTGTCTATGCCAACGCAAGTCTCTCTTCTGAGCTAATGCTTACAAAGGATTCTCAGGTAATCAAGATTGTTAGGGTTGTATATGGCAATGATGTTCCTATGTATATAGAACGTAGCTATTTCCCATATCCAGAGTTTGGATTCTTATTGAATATGGATCTAAATCAAGCTCGCTTGTATTCCATTGCAATGGAGAAATATGGAGGAGTTGCACTAAATCATTCTATCCAAACACTCTCTGCTCGTCTTATGACAGAAGAAGAGAAGAAGATTCTTCAATATCCAGAGGAAGAACCAGCACCATGCTTTAAGCAGAAGAACATCATCTATGATTCAAATGATATTGCTGTTCTTCGCTTTGATGCTTCTTTTCCTGGAGATAAGTTCAACTTCTCTGTACACTCTGGAAACTATGTCATGAAGCTAGAATCATAAGGTGCTTCATCTTCCAATATTCATGTTATATCTATCAGCTTGCTCTAAAGAGGGACAAGCTGATTTGTTTATGAAGAGAAGTCTAATTTTTCCCCTTTATGCATTCCTCTAAAAAATCCAAAAATTAAAATTGACAAACGATGACTATGAAGTAAACTTTATTTAAACAAGTTTAATTAAATCTGATTAAATAAAACTAGGGAGGCTTAAATGGATCCTTCTAATAAACTTCAGAAATCACGCAAATTGAAAGATTTCAGTGATGGCAAACAATCAATCAGAACAATAACAATGATCCTGTCAGTAATATGTGGAATATTATTGTGGTGGGCAATTTCAAATTTGCCAAATGTTGGTGTTATTGTTGCAGGTCCTCAAGACATCATAGAAGATGCTCTTCCAGAGCTTATGGATGATGGTATGAGTGGAGACTTTGAAAGATATTTGTTGTTAAAACATATCTATTGGTCTTTTAGAAGAGTATTAGGTGGATGGATTCTGGCTTTTGTCTGTGCAATACCTATGGCTTTCTTGATGGGATGGTATAGAACATTTAGAAATATTGTTGATCCTTGGATTCAATTCTTTAGAACAATACCTCCAATTGCATTGATCCCTATGGTTATTCTTCTAATGGGAACAGGAGAAAGATCAAAGATTTCTGTAATATTCATTACAGCATTTTTGGTTATGACAGTAACTGTTTATCAAGGTGTAAGGAATATTGATTTAACATTGGTAAAAGCTGCATACACATTTGGAGCAGGAGATATATCTATATTCCTGACTGTTATAGTTCCTCATTCATTTCCATTTATTCTTACAGCAGCTCGGCTAGGAGTATCGACAGCACTTACTACTCTTATTGCAGCTGAAATGACAGGAACCTTCTATGGATTAGGTTCGATGATTCAAACGGCACAGATTTATTTCAGAATGGATAAGGTAATGCTTGGAATCATCTGCATTGGAATCATTGGATTCATTCTAGATAGATTGTTGCTTCTTTTGGAAAAGAAGCTAACAGCATGGCAGTAGGAGGTATCTATGGACAACGTTAAGATCAAGATAAGTGGAGTAAAGAAAGTATTCACAAATCACCATAGAGAAGATACTGTCGCTTTAAATGGTGTAAATCTAGAAATTCGAGAGAATGAGTTTGTATGTGTAGTAGGACCTTCTGGATGTGGTAAAACAACACTTCTGAATATACTTGCAGGTTTGGAAAAAGCTACAGAAGGTGTAGTTACCATAAATGGGAAACCAATTATTGGTCCTGGAAACGATAGAGGAGTTATCTTCCAGCAATATGCACTTTTTCCTTGGCTCTCAGTTCGTCAGAACATAGCCTATGGCTTGAAATACAAATATGTTCTTGATAAAGAAACAGGAAAACCAAGACATCTGAATAAGAATGAGAAAAATGAAATCGTTGATAAATACATTAAGATGGTAAATCTATCGGATTTCGCATCTTCTTATCCTAAAGAATTGTCTGGTGGTATGAAACAGAGAGTTGCTATTGCACGAGGATACGCTATATCTCCAGAAGTTCTTTTGATGGATGAACCATTTGGTGCACTTGATGCACAGACAAGAGCTCAGCTTCAAGAAGATCTATTGTCTACTTGGGAGAAAGAGAAAAAGACATGTTTCTTCATTACTCATGATGTAGAAGAAGCTGTACTACTTGCATCAAGAGTCATTGTAATGAGTGCAAGACCAGGAAGGGTCAAGGAAATAATTGATATTGATCTTCCTTATCCAAGAAACCAAGCAACGAAATTGCTCCCAAAATTCAATGAGTTAAAGAATCAGATTTGGAGCAATGTATACCAGGAATATCTAGAGGTTCAAAAATAGGAGGACGCCTTGATTAGAATTGGAATTGTTGGAGCTGGTGCTACTGTTTCCATTGCTCATTATCATGCACTTGGCTATTTAAATGACGATAGATGTAAGATTGTATCTGTATTTGATATTGATAAAAACAATGCTCAAAAGTTTGTAGAAGCACATAACCTGGATGCAATCATTGCAGATAGCTATGATGAGCTTCTCTCTTGTGTTGATGCTGTTTCAATATGTACTCCTAACGCGTTTCATTTTGAATATGCATCTGTTGCACTAAAAAAAGGTAAGCATATTCTTCTTGAAAAGCCGATGGGAATTACCAGAAAAGAGTGCGAGATCCTTGCAAAAGAAGCTAGAAAAACATCAACAGTTAATGCAGTTGGTCTTGTCTATAGATTTTCAAATCCAATAATTGAAGCAAGAAAAATCATAAAAGAGAAGTTTACTGCTGTTTATACGATCTCAGGATGGTTCGGTGGAAAACGCATTGCAGATCCTGCGTTGCCATTTGAGTGGCGCATGGATAAATCGAAATCTGGAACCGGTGCACTTGGCGACTTTGTTAGCCATTTAGCAGATATCTCTTATTTTATTACTGGTAAGAAAATAGATTCTGTTTCAGCTTTTTCAAACATATTCATCAAGGAAAGACCTTTCTTGGATGGAATGAGAAAAGTAGAGAACGATGATGCAACTGTATTGATAGCAAAAGCAGGAGAAACTCTTTTGGAATTTACAGTAAGTAGAGTAGGAATGGATGATGTCATGTTAGTCATTACAGGCGATGGTGGCATGATTAATCTTTCTCTAAGAAATGGCGGGGCATTGTTGTATTGGCCTAAGGAAAAAGAAGGTGCATACAATGGCAATTGCATCCAATGTGGAGTTGAACTGCAACCAGCAATGGAGGATTGGTTCTACAAGGAGATATCTGCTTTCTTGGATAGTATCGAACATAAAGAGAGTGATATAGCCTCATTTGCTGATGGATGCTATGTAGAGGCAGTAATAGATGCCTCTTATAAATCGTCGCTTTCTAAAAAGGAAGAATTTGTATGAGTTTATTATCATTTCACACAAATGCTTTTGTTTGGGCGGGGCTTAATGATATTAAAGCCATTGCAAGCTTTGCATTGGATAATGGCTTTAGTGCAATTGAACTAGGACCAGGAATTGAACTGGACGAAAAGGTATTCTCAAGAATTGTTTCCAAGATTCCTGTGTCAGCAATGATTTATTGTAGAAATTTCATTGATGACGACGAGAGTCTTGCTGAGGCTGAGAAGAGCAAGCTATGGAGACGCATGAACTTTGCGTCTTCCATTGGCTCCAAGAAAATGATCATCAGCACAGGAATTAGCAGGAAGCTATCTTTGCCTCCAGAGGGAGGATGCAATCCTTTGCTGTCGCTGGATAAGGTTCTTGTCTTCTTGGAAGAAGCCATAACGAGAGCAGATAAACTTGGGCTGGATTTATTGATTGAAAACTGTCCTATGTATAGGAATATTGCAACTTCTCCATATATGTGGCGAGAGATATTCTCTCGTCTTGATGCTGACAATCTGGGGCTATGCTACGATCCATCACATTTTGTTTGGCAAATGATAGATGTCTACAAGCCACTGTTAGAATTCATGCCTCGAATCAAACATGTTCATGTAAAGAACACTGTTATTCGTAGAGACAAACTAAACGATGTTGGCATTTTACATAACACAGCACGCGACAGAGGGTTTGAAGAAAATCAATGGTGGTTCCACTCATTGCTTGACGAAGGAGAAATTGATTGGAAGAAACTACTGGAAACATTTGGAAATAACAAATTACCAGATCTGAGCTTTGAGATGGAGGACTATCGCTATCAAGATAGTGTCGAATCTGTAAAGACAGGTTTGATAAAGCAAGTGGGTTATCTGAAAAGGATAGAGAAAGAAATTTAAGCCATAAGGCAAAAGGAGAAAAAATGAAAAAAGGGAAAAGGATTGTTACAATTTTGCTAACGCTTTTGGTAGCATCTGCAATGATTTTTGCTCAAGGTGCAGAAGAAAACGCTAAAAAAGATGTTATCAATGTCATCTATCACCCAACAATTGGTGGCTCAACTGCAATTGCAACAGCAATCAACAAGGGTTATTTTGATGCAGAGAATCTAGATGTAAGACTTCAGATGTATACATCAGGACCTCCTGAGATTGCTGCAATGGTTGCAGGACAAGCAGATTTTGGATTTATTGGAAGTGGAGCTGCTTGGCTTGCATTTAGTGGACAGGTTGATATCGTTGCTCTTGATAACCTCGCACTAACAGAAGAGATAATCGCAAGATCCGGTCGTGGAATTGAATCTATCAAGGACCTTAAGGGTAAGACCATTGCGGTTCAGGAAGGAGCTGCTGGATACACTCTATTGCAGGTTGCATTGAAGAAAGCTGGATTGAACTTAAATGAGGTGAAGGTTTTGAATATCAGCAATGACAATATTCCTTCAACATATAACGACAATTCAATCGATGCGTGGGCAGGATGGAAGCCAGCAACAACAAGTTTGAAGACAGTTCTTGGAGAGAAGGGATATGTACTACTAGCTAACAATGCATCTTATCCAGACTATGCATTCCCAAGTACTTGGGTTGCAAACAAGGATTTCATCAGAAAGAATCCTGAAGTCACAGAAAGATTCTTGAGAGCTATTACAAAGGCTCAAGCTTATAGAGCAGAGCATCCAGAGGAAGCTTGTGCATTTGCATCCACATATGCTCAGCAGCCAACAAATGAGCTAACAGCTCAGATTCCAGATGTAATGTTCCCATCTAGCTCTGAGCTTAAGGATCTATATAATAACGGTGGATTCAAGACAATGCTTGAAAATTTGAAGGCAGTTCAGAGTGCAAAGGTTACAGGCTCCTTGACAATCGATGATGTTTGCCAAGATAAATATGTAATATCAGTAATTGGTAATATCTAATGGATAGAGGGCCCAACCGGGCCCTTTAAGGAAATGGAGGCATAATGAGTAAAGCAAGAAATCTAACTGAAGTATCAATGGAAAATAGCAGGATGATTCGCGCTATGACTTTTTTATGCCCCAATACAAATAGAGTTTCTATAGCAAAAACCACAGGACTGACATTTCCTGTTATCACAAAGAATATCAATGAAATGATCAGCACAGGATTTATAAGAGAAACTCAAGCTGCACACACTAGAAAAGGCTCTGGCAGAATTGCATTGGATGTAGAGGTGAATCCAGATTATGGATGGGCTCTTGGTATTGAACTAGGTCCATATATAATTTCATTATCTGTTATCAATGCTGCTGGAGAGATCTTTGATACTAGAATAATTTCCAAGAATAAACCTAATACCTACTCAGAACTTCTGGAATTATTAAAGACAGAAATCTCATCAGAGATAAAAAAGCATACAGGTATCTTTCTAGGTATTGGAATTGCATCCCCTGGTGGAAATGAAGATTTACCAGGAATCCTGTTCAGATATGATTTACCAGATTGGAGAGGAAAACCAATAGAGGAAGATTTAAAATCAGAGTTCGATGTTCCTGTTGTATTGATGAATAACGTTACAGCAATGGCATTGTATTTCAATTTGACCTCTGATTTAAAAGAAGGACACTACACATTTTTCTATGCATTACGTGGTATTGCTTCTGTTGAATTCTTTCATCGTGAAAATGGTTTGTATAATACAGTAAATCGCGCTGGACAGGTAGGACATATGATATTGGAATTGAATGGAGAAGTATGTCCTTCATGTGGAAATAGGGGATGTTTGGAAAGTATAAGTAGCGAGGCTGCTATTCTAAAAAAATGTAAGGAAGAGATGTTCAAAAATGGAGAAGACTCTTCGAATATAACTATGGAAGATATTCTCTCAAGAAGAAGAACTGATCCTTCTTTTATGAAAGATATCTTTGATAGAGCATTTTTGTATCTCGCAATTGCAATTTCAAATATACAGAATTATTGCCATACAAATAAAATGTTTGTTGTATCAAGAATAATTCAAACTGAAGAAGAGTTTGCATACATTGAACAGGTTGTTAGAAACAATTTGTTAGCAACCAAAGATCTAAATGTAGAATTTGAGAACATATCCTACGATCAAATGCTAGGATCTCGAGCTGCTGCATTTTGTTTTTTGTATGATCAATATGTAGGAATAGAACAACGCCTACTATAAATACTGAAATCTACTATCTCAAATGATATTTTCATAATTCTTAATATTCATGAAGGGGTTAATGCTATGACAATCGATATGCAATATAACTCAAATTGTTTTGATAACAATGAATATCAGGCTGCACTTGAAAGTGCAACAGAATACAAGAATTCTTTATTCAAGAAAGACAACCCTGAATTTCAAGGTTGGCTTGACCGCGATTGCTGTTTAGAAGACTTACGCGTTATGAAAGCCAAGGCTCTTGAATTACAGCAAGAGGCCGATATCTTTATTGTGATAGGGGTAGGTGGATCCAATCAAGCTGCTAGAAGCTTGATAGAATCAATTGCAGTAAAATCAAAAGTAAGGGTTTTATTTGCTGGAAACACTCTTTCATCATATGAACTAAATGAGATTTTGAATGCAATTGAAAGCAAGAGTGTTTACATTAATTGCATAGCAAAGAACTTCAAGACATTGGAGCCTGGAAGCCATTTTAGGGTTATCAGAGAACATATGGCAAAGAGATGGCAGGGAAAAGAACTTAGTAAAAGAATCATTGTTACTGGAACAGAAGGAAGCTTGTTGCATAATCTTGCCTGTGATAATGATTGGACTTTCTTGCATTTTCCACAATCTATAGGAGGTCGTTATTCAGCCTTGTCTTCTGTAGGCCTATTTCCACTACTTGTTGCTCACTTCGATGTTGATAGCTACATAGATGGTTATTTCTCAACACTCGATAATTTAAAGAACTGCGATGGAGATTTAAATCCTGCTGTTAAATATGCTGTCAGTAGATATTTGAATTACAAAGTTGGTAAGAAAGTAGAGATATTGTCATTCTTTGAACCTAGATTGAATTACTTTGCAAAGTGGTGGAGACAATTATTTGGAGAGAGTGAAGGAAAGGACCAGAAAGGTATCTATCCATCAATATGTTGTTTTTCAGAAGATCTTCATTCTATGGGACAATACATACAGGATGGAAGCCGTATACTCCAGGAAACCTTTATAAGGGTAAAAGATGCAGGAATCAATGTCTTGATTCCACAAAGCTCAGTCAATGATGATTTTGATTATCTCTTGGGATTAGGCTTCAATGAAATCAATAAAATTGCCCAACAGTCAACAATTGAGGCTCATGCATCGGGTGATGTTCCTGTATCAATAATTGAAATTGATGAAATATCAGAACGAGCATTCGGAGAACTATTTGCTTTCTTTATGGTTTCTTGTGTTATCTCAGCTGGACTTTTAGGTGTTAATCCATATGACCAAGAAGGTGTAGAAAAATACAAGACTGCTATGTTTGAAGCATTGCATTCGCATTCTTGATTCTTTGTAAATGCTTTTCCAATTATAAATTAGGTAGGCAGAAGGCTTTATCCTTCTGCTTTCCCATCATGAATATGCTCTAGTATGGTGTCATATTCAATCTTTGAATTCTTAAGTATTTCTTTCCATAACGCTAAAGACATTCCAATCATTAGAATCCAAAAAGAAAACAAGAGACTTCCTAAGAGCATGACGAGTATCTTGTTTTTCATGATGCCAAAGATAATAAGAACTATACCTATAATACCGACAACCAAGCCACAGAGCGCAATTTGATATTTCTTTGGCGGTTCATAAGGTTTGCTGACTCTTTTTTGAAGAATCTCAGGAACATATGCATTTAAGCAAGAAGGGCAAATTGTCAAAGGATAGTTCTCGTCTTTGATAGATGGCCTGCTTAATATGATGTGCTTCTTATTGCATCTTGGGCATTTAGATATTGTCATTGCATCTTCCTTTAATATGGCATGTTTTGAGTAATCTCATCCGCATATCTTTTCATAGCTGGCATGAAAGATTTTGCAAGATCCAAAGAAAATCTAAAGGATGGTGCTGCAATAGAGATGCTAGCTTCAACACTCTTGTCCTTATTAAATATAGGAACAGAGATACATGTGATATCATCATGGTGCTCTTCATCATCTACAGCATATCCTTGTTGTTTGATGATTTCGAGTTCTTCTATTAGCTTGAGCTTGTCTGTAATTGTCTTAGCTGTCCATCTTTCTAGTTCTACTGTATCCAAGTAACGTTGTACAAATGCAGGAGAAGAGTAAGCAAGAAGAACTTTGCCTCCGCTAGTGCAGTAAAGCGGGATATGTTTACCAACCTGGGACTTAAGGCCAATAGTGTTAGGAGTATCAATCTTGTCGATATATAATCCTTCATATCCATCTTTTGAAATTAGGTGAATTGTTTCTCCTGTAATCTCAGATAGCTTTAGCAATTGAGTTCTGGCAATTTTCTTGATTTCGATAGTGTCCAAGACTGCACTTGATATTGATAGGATCTTATATGTCAATTTGTAAGTTTTTGTACTATCGTTACGGCTGACATAGTCCTTATCTATAAGTGCATTGAGAATTCTGTATGTTGAACTCTTGTTGAGATTAGTTACAGAACATATCTCAGAAAGAGTTGCCCCCGCTGGAAACTGTGAAAGTCCTTCTAAAATATCAAGTGGCTTTAGAGGATTAGCAATGGTTTCTTGATTATCCAAATTCATGTAATCTCCGCTGATTTCATATATAAAACTTTAATAATTAATTTTTACGATATTATGTTTTAGTTGTCAATAAAATAAATAATGTAATAACAAAGAAATGTAACAAAAATTTAGTTTCGTAAAATTTTGTTGACAGCTATTTTATTTATTATAGAATTTTATATATAGAAAAACATTTTATAAATAAAACGAAAAGAGGAGGGAGTATGAAAGAGTTTAAGAAGATTCCCATCAACTTGGTTTTCTTACCAATAGTTTTCATTCTTTCGGTTGTTTACACTTTTTCATCCTTTAAATTACCTTTCGGTTCATTCCGTTCTCCAGGGCCAGGTTTCATACCTCGCATAGTTGGAATAATGGCATCAGTGCTTTCTGTTGTAATTTTTATCCAAGATATTAAGAAGAAGGATTATAAGGAGTTCGATGTTGATAATCCTAAAGCTATCTGGTTGTTCGTTGCATGTTTCATTGTTTACACCTTGATATTCGAACCAGTTGGATATGTTCTTTCAACAGTTCTCTTTGCATTTGCTCTATCAGCAATCATGAAGAATAAGTGGTGGGTTTCTATAGTTATTGGTGTTGGAACAGGACTAGCATTTTATGTTCTCTTTTCCTTGTTGGCTGTTCCTCTTCCAAATGGAATCCTAGGCTAGTGGAGGTTTGTAATGGAAAGTTTGCTTAATTTGCTTCAAGGCTTTGCGACAGCAATGTCTGCAACAAATCTTCTTTATTGTTTCATTGGTGTTCTTCTCGGAACAATCGTAGGTGTCCTACCAGGTCTTGGTGGAGTAACTACAATGGTTCTGTTGCTTCCTCTTACTTATACTATGGATTCAGCAACTGCAATGATTATGCTTGCAGGAGTTTACTATGGATCTATGTATGGCGGTTCTACTACAGCTATTTTGATGAACATGCCAGGAGAATCTCCTGCGATGGTTACAACCTTTGATGGTTATAAGATGGCTAAGAAGGGAAGAGCAGGGGCTGCACTTGCAATATCAGCATATGGTTCATTCTTTGCAGGAACAATTGGTGTTGTAGGCATTATGCTATTTGCTCCATTCTTGGCACAAGTTGCATTGAAGTTTGGTCCTCCTGAGTTTTTTGCAATATCAGTCCTTGGCTTTGTTCTTTTGAGTAACCTGACAGGAAAATCATTTATTAGATCTTTGTTGATGGTCTTGGTCGGTGTAATTCTGGGAACTATCGGCATCGATCCTATTGCTGGATATCAGAGATTCATTTTTGGAGTTACAGAGCTTAGCAGAGGAATTGAGATGTCTGTAGTCACAATTGCTGTATTTGGTCTTACAGAGATTCTGCTTAATGCATCAGAGCATTATGATGCTGTAAAGTTGATCAAGGTCAAAGTAAAGGAAATGTATCCAAATAAGAGCGAGTTGAAGAGATCTATCATGCCTATCGTGCGTGGAAGTATCGTAGGATTCGCTATTGGATTGATTCCAGGACCAGCTGCAATCATGTCTACTTTGGCATCTTATGCTGTAGAAAAGAAAGTCTCAAAGCATCCTGAAGAATTCGGACAAGGTGCAATTGAAGGTGTTGCTGGACCTGAAAGTGCAAACAATGCTGCAAGTTCTGGCGCTTTCGTTCCTCTTTTGGCTCTAGGTCTTCCATTCGCTCCTGCTGCTGCAATCCTTCTTAGTGGATTAACCATTCAGGGAATTACACCAGGTCCTCTTTTTATTACACAACATCCAGGTTTGTTCTGGGCTTTGATTGCTAGTATGTACATTGGTAACGTAATGCTGTTGATTCTAAATCTTCCATTGGTTCCAGTCTTTGCATCAATTGTTAAGATTCCACCAAGAATACTCTTGCCAATTGTTGCTGTTATTTCCTTCTGTGGTGCATATAGCATGAATAATACAGTATTTGACCTATGGTTATTGGTCATCTTTGCTGTAGTTGGAATTGTAATGAAGAAGAGTGATTTTGATGCTGCTCCTCTTATTGTAGGTCTTGTATTGGGACCAGAGATGGAATCATCTCTTAGAAGAGGCTTGGTAATGAGCAAGGGATCGTTTACAGCTTTCTTAACAAGACCTATTTCAGGCGCAATCATTGGATTTACAGTTCTATATCTTATCTATAGTTTTGTATCGAAAAAATTAAAAACAAAAAACAAAGCATAAATAACTGAGGAGGTTGTTATGAAAAAGACATTTTTGGTTTTATTTCTTATTGTAAGTGCAGTATCCCTTGCATTCGCAGGTGGTGCTAGTGAAGCACAGGACGCATCATATCCAGCAAAGGCTATTGAATGCGTAATGGCTGCAAAAGCTGGTGGCGGTACAGATTTGCAGATTCGTACTATTGCTCCTTTCTTTAGCAAAGAGTTTGGCCAAGAACTTGTTCCAGTAGCAACTCCTGGTGGAAGTGGAACAATTGGAATGACAAAGCTCGCAACAAGTAAGGCTGATGGCTATACAATTGGTGTTCCTTATACAGGCGGTGTTTCCATTATGCCTGGTTATGGTCAGACAACATATAATGCTGATAGCTTCAGATACATTTGCCAATACTCAAACTCTCCAATCGTTTTGGTTGTAAATGCAAAGAGCAATATCAAGAATGTTGATGATCTTATTGCAGCTGGAAAGAAAGATACTGTTTTCTATAGCTGTGCTGCAAATGGTGCAATCGACCTTGCTATTCAGGCTTTTGCTGAGAAAGCTGGAATCGAAATGCTAAACGTTCCTGTAGAAGGTGCTGCTCCAGCAATTACTAACGTTCTTGGTAATCAAGTTACAGCAGCAGGAGTTCACCCAACAAACATCTATCAGTACATAGAGTCTGGCGACTTGCTACCAATATTGATTTTCGAGAGTGAAAGATATAGCACATTGCCAAATACTCCAACAGCAAAAGAACTTGGTGTTGACATGGTAGTAAGTGTATGGAATGGACTAGCTGTACCAAAGAATACTCCAGATGAAATCTACAACAGACTTGTTGATGGTTTTGCAAAGATCTTCGCAGATCCTGAGTGTATAGCTGCAATCGAGAAGATTGGTTCAACAGTTGATTATCTAACCCCAGCAGAGCTAGAGGCAAAGATTGATAAAGAAGCAGCAATGTTTGCTGAATTGATTGCAAAGAAAAAGTAATTAAGCAAGGGGAGAGATGGTATATGTATGATTGTATCTTAAAAAATGGCACGATTGTGAAGGGAGACGGTTCAGAACCTTTCAAAGGAGATGTTGCAATAAAAGATGGAAAGATTGCAAAAGTATCCAGTCATATAGATTCACAGTGTCAGGAAGTATTAGATATAAGCGGAAAATACATCTCTCCTGGTTTTATCGATATACATTCCCATTCTGATCTAACATTGATAGCTAATAGCTTGGGTGAAAGTAAGTTATATCAAGGTGTTACGACAGAGGTTGTTGGTAACTGTGGATTAACTGCATTTCCTCTTTCTGATGAGCAAAGACGAAAGTCTCTTGCATTTATTGATGTTCCAAATTTGGAATGGGAATGGAAAAATACTGATGAATATCTCCATGTTCAATCAAAATACATTACAGCTATAAATAGAGTGCCTTTGGTTGGTTATGGTTCTATTAGAGCAAAAGTTATGGGATATTCAGAATCCGTAGCAAATGAAGAACAAATCAAAGCTATAGCAGAAGAACTAGAATCATGTTTTAAAGCAGGTATTTGGGGCTTAAGCATCGGTCTCGGCTATGCTCCTGATTTTTATAGCAACGAGGATGAACTTGTAGAGGCTGCAAAAGTTGTTAAGAAATATGATCGAGTTTTCTCTTTTCATGTAAGAGGAGAGCGAGACACATTATTTAAGGCAATACAGGAAGTAATAAACATTGCAAGACGAAGCGGTGCAAATGTTGAGATATCTCATTTGAAGTGTGCTCACATTTCAAATATTGGACGAATGAATGAAATCCTAAAAATGATTACTGATGCTAGGCAGGATGGATTGAATATTAACTTCGATCAATATCCATACACTGCTGGCAATTCATATCTTGGCCTTGTTTTTCCTCCTTATGCTCATAGGGATGGCATGGATGGCCTTATGGATATTCTTGGATCAAAAGAACAAAGGGAAATCCTAAAACATGATATGCTTCATGGTATTAATACATGGTGTAGCATGCTAAATCTAGGGCAAGCTGACAATTTAATTGTCTCAAATATCCCTGAGCAATTTAATCAGTATTTAGGAAAAAGCATATCTGACATTGCTAGTAGCATGGGTGTTGATGTAGCGGAGGCTGCATGTTGTCTCATGGAAAAATGCAATGGTAAAGTTGAAATGCTAATACATCAACAAAGAGAGTCTGATCTCAAACTAGCTATGGCAAATCCTCTAGGGTCTTTTGGTTCTGATGGTTTTGCTATGGATAAAGGTGAAATAATCCAAAAAGGACGACCTCATCCAAGATCATTTGGGACTTTTCCAAGAGTTATCAAAAAGTATGTCAGAGAAGAGGGCGTTTTGACATTGGAAAATGCTATTTCAAAGATGACATGGAAGAACGCTTCCAAGATAAGGCTTTTTGATAGGGGACTTATTGAAGAAGGTTTTGTAGCTGATTTAGTCGTTTTTGACATAGACAAAATAGAAGATACAGCAACATATGACAATCCTTTCAGTTATGCAAAAGGAATTGAGCATGTAATTGTATCAGGTGAATTTGAAATTAAAGATGGACAGATGACCGGATTACTACAAGGAAAGCAATTATTGAGGAGTGATTATGGAAATTAATGAATTGGACACACCAGCTCTAATGGTTGATTACGAGATAGTTAAGAACAATATCTGCAAAGAACAACTTCTTGCAAATACATATGGAAAAAAACTACGTCCACATATAAAGACACACAAGAATGTTAAGTTTGCTCAGATGCAGATTGATGCAGGTGCAGTAGGAATCTGTACTGCAAAAGTATCTGAAGCAGAAGTGATGGTTTATGGTGGCATTAAGGATATTCTTATTGCAAATGAAATTGTTGGAGAAGAAAAACTTAGTAAACTCGTCTATCTTGCTCATATGGCAAAGATATCAACACTTGTAGATAGTCTTGATGTCCTTATTCCTCTTTCAAAAGCTGCACGAGAAGAATCCGTTCATATTGGAGTATATGTTGAAATTGACCTTGGTGATAATCGATGTGGTACTTCAATAGAAGATTCCTATGAACTTGCTAGGAAAATCGAAGAAGATCCATTTTTGGATTTCTTGGGAATAGAGACATTTGGTGGTTTCGTATTCCATACAAAGGATAAAGAAACAGAAGAAGAAAATGTTGAAAAGTTAAGATCTCAAATACAGAAAATAATTCGACCTGTGCGGATGACTTAAGCTACTAAACTTGTTTTTACCTTTCTACCGTATTGCGTTAAATCCATAGAAACATCACGTTCCTGTATCCATAATCTCAGGGTATTGTTCCTATAGGCAGCGCTCAGAGCTGCTAAAGCACCGCTTCCATTATTTGACCAGCTCATGCCGTTGTGCTTCTGCCTGTCAGCAACAACAAGGTCATTGCTCTTTTCCGCAGCATTCGAGCTGAGCCTGAGATTGAAGGCCCTGCGTATTGCATGGCAGCAGATGTTCTCCCTCTTTCTTTCGAGGTAAGCACACATATCATCAATAATATCCTGGTTCTTGATCATCGATTTCGGGAAACTCCTGACATATGCCACTGCACCATCCACATCGCCAACCCATAGATAGCTGAGGATCTTCTTGATTATCGGACCTTTCTTGTCTTTTGGTAGCTTGATGCACATGGAGCAGAACTCCTTTACGCGCTTTGCAAGATGAAACCAATCGAGAATAAGGACGTATGGTCTCCAGGAGAAGAACTTCTCTGCATAGTCCTTGATCTCCTTCGCACCGTCAGAGAGAAAC
>CAKQTE010000141.1 GCA_934276485.1 uncultured Spirochaetales bacterium
TGTAAGGTCTTGCAAATTCAGGCAAATCTTCGTATCTCATAATAGTATTGTATTATGATATAATACTAATGGCAAGCTTTTTCTAAACGCTATGCGAAAAAGGTTATTTTTCATGCGTAACTGCTATTTTTTTGAAAATAGAAATGACAATTTAAGACGTTTGCATTAAACTTACATCAATTCTTTTATGGAATTTAGCATTTTAATGTATTTGTTATTTTAGGAGGCGATTCGTATGACTAAGGTTTTTATTAGTTTGGATACAGAAGGCCTATCTGGTCTCACAAGCTGGGAAGAGATGAGTGCAGATCCAAGTTCTGCAGGAAAAGCATTTATTAGAGAGCTTAAATGGATTATTGATGAGCTTTTTGCTGTTGCGCCAGAACTTGAAGAGATTACTCTTTGTGACTCTCACTCTAGAGGAGAGAACCTTCCTTATGGTGCATTTGATGATCCTAGGATTACACTTATCTCAGGCTATCCTAGACAGGATTATATGCTTGCAACCCTTGATTCCTCCTATGATATGTTGATGCTTGTTGGTTACCATGGAATGATTGGTGCAAAGTATGCTCTTATGGATCATTCTTATAGTGGCGCAGGACTATATAACATCAGAATCAATGGAACACATGTAGGAGAGGTTGAGCTAAATAGCTACTATGCAGCAACTCTTGGCGTTCCACTTGCTTTCGTTGCTGGAGACGATATTCTAGAAGAGGAAATTAAGAATACAGATTTCAAGCCTGAATTTGTAAGAACAAAGGAAGGCCTTGGAAGATTCTCAGCTAAGCTTTATAGTCCATCAGCACTTGAGCCTAAATTCAGGGAAGCTGTAAGAAATGCAGTCTCTAGATGTAGGCAGCATGAGCTTCCTCTTGTAAAGGCAAGCGAGCCAATTACACTTGAGATGGATCTTGCTACAACTGTTATGGCTGATGCTGTTGAGATGATTCCAGCAGTTACAAGACCAAGTGGCAGAACCATCAGATATGAGTCAAATTCATTTAAGGATGTTATGCATATCATTCTTGTTACAGCTATCATTACAGGAAGATTCAAAGATTATAAATAATGTCAAATCCAATAGATAGAATCAAAGAAAACTATGATGCAATGAACGCAACACGTCGCAGGATTTCGGATTTTGTACTTTCCAATCCTGCAGATTGTTGTTTCTTGTCCATTAGGGATTTTGCAGAAAAAGCAGGATGCACAGATGTAACTCTGATGAGCTATTCCAAAAGCCTTGGCTATGATAGCTTTGCTGATTTCAGAAAATCAATTCAGGACTATGTTCTGGAGTGGTCAACACCTTCTGGTAGGATGAAGAGCATTGCCGATTCAGGTGATGACTCAGATTCGTTTTATAAGAAGATTTATGAAGCAGAGCGAGCAAGCATAGATAGGGCATTTTCAAATAGCAAAGCTTCTGGCTTTATTGAGGCTGCTACTCTTATAAAAGAGAAGAAATGCATATATATTGCTGCTCACAATGCAAGTCGTGTTGCAGCCCAATATCTGAAATATAGGCTACTATCTATTGGTGTGGAAATAAGTATCTTGGATCTTTCTGATGGTCATCAGACGATAAGTAGGATAATGTCTGCAAATAGCTCTGATGCACTTTTGATAAGTATTGCAACTCCACCATATGGTAAAGCAACGATAGCGCTCTCAAAGGTTTGCAAGGATAGGGGGATATCGGTAATAGCTTTCACTGACTATGAAACATCTCCTCTTGTCTCTTTGAGCGATATTCATTTTATCTGTCCGGTGTTCTCAGGGCTTAGAGGAATTGCATCTTCTTATGTTCCATTCTTCGCTCTCTTTGATACTCTTGTGTTTTTCTATGAATATGAAGAGGTGCAAAGTGGTGAAAAAATTGATTCAAAGGCCACTGAGAAAGAGTTTGTTTCGCTTCTTGAAAAGCTGAAGTGAACTTTTTAGCATATCTATTTTTCTTTTCAATCCTCTGGCTTTATAGTTGGAGGATTTTTCTTTTTATGAAAATAGCTCCTGTTTCTTAAGAGAAATGAACTAACAGTTAGGATATATAAAGAAAGAGGTGCGCCAGTTCGGTGCATATAATCTAACTCGGTGAGAGTCCGAGTCTGGTAAAGCCTAGCAAGCAACCGGTACATAGCCTTGGAGTCTAGCTCGTGAGGGCGGATTTAAGCGTAGGCAGT
>CAKQTE010000142.1 GCA_934276485.1 uncultured Spirochaetales bacterium
AAATTGATCATATCCACCGCTAAGGAGATTTGCTCAATCACCGGCTCCAGTATCCGCCAATACTAGAATAACATCGTTACCATGAACTTAAGTACATCCTACTTCTTCTAAGTATTCTTCAACTATAAAATGACATTAAACTCTCTCAAAGAAATTCTTTTCTCTATCGGAAGAATTCATTTGTGTTAACAAATGGAAAAGTTGGATGGGAATCACACCCACTTCGAAGCAAACTTTTTCTGTAAAAAATGGAATCAAATGCTTGAGAGAAATAAAAAAGGGGTAGAAAGACTGAAAGCATCCTACCCTCTGCATTTATGTATAGATCAATACTCGTTTTTTTCTTCGGGTGTCATTTCGTAATTATGAACGAAATCCTCGATCCTTGAATAATACACATCCTGCATTGCGCTTTCCTTGTAGAAGAAGAGCTTTGCTACCACTTCATCAATAGCCTTCAGAAAGTGCTCTGCAGCAACATCATTCTTGCTTGGCAAAATGTAATCAAACAAAGGCCCCAGCAACGCCTCCGTATACTCATAACCAATAGAATCACCAAGAACTTGTAAAGCTGTCCCGTAGCGCCCGGAGAGCTCTGACAATACACTCAGCATTTCAACATATCTCATATATGACCTCCTTAGATTAATGACCATATATTAGCCCATGTTTCTGCAGAGTGTAAAAAACGTAACAGTTTTAACAGTTTGATGATGAATCCCTAATATGGACTCAAGTAAAGTGTCTTGCTCCTGTCCTGTTGCTTTCCTCCACCCAATCAACCTTTGGTAGCCCCTCTAACTCGTTATATCTATCCCAATAATATTGGCTCCACGCAACAAGGCGCTTAGTAACTTCACAAATGTAGGTTGTTCTTCTAAATTCGCCAAACTCAGAGTAGCATCCGCCGATGCAGTAAGCACAGGCAGACTCAACCTCACAGCTTTTGCACTTTTCATCCTTTGTGCAGTTCTCTCGGTAGGCACCTTGTCTGACTTTCAGATAGTTTTCTTTCCTAGTAAAGCCGTCCTTGGCATTTCCGACTATAAAATCGGATTTGTCAACTTGGGTATGTGGTAACCACCGAATGCAAGGGTAAATATTCCCATCAACGGATAAAGCTGGCATCGCACCAGATCCACAATGCCCTGTGCTAGTCCAATCAAGACCTACTGAATGGTGTGCATATGCAAATTGGTCTTTACCCAACATGCTCCAATAAAGCTCATGGCGATGATCTAATACATAATCAACGCACTTTTTCATCTCAATATCTAAAAGAGCCAAATCATCTTCAGTCAGATGCATATCTTCCATGATGAAATTTTGGTTGATATGTGTAAGTCCTAGTTCTTCATGCAGGAACTTCAAAGACTTATATAAATATGGAATGGTATCCTTATTAGCAGTTGCCTTTGTCTGCGTAGCACTAATCGGGAAAGTCCTTTGAAACCAAGGCCACGATTCAATAATCTTCTCCATGCTACCAGTACCGTCAGAAAAGATACGATTTCTATCATGAATCTCAGCACAGCCATCTATCGAAACACCTATCAATAAAACTTCCTTGTATTTTTCGCAAAAGGCCCTCACTTTTGGAGAGAACAAGGTTCCATTGGTTGAGATTGAGAAATGCACCTTTCCTCTCCAATGGCGTGCGTTATCACTATCGGTTGTCATTAGCTTGAAAAGTGTGTATAAGATGATTTCATCAAGGAAATCAACATTCATAAGGCTATCGCCACCGATAAAATCTACCACTAAACCATTGTGATAGGAATTTCTGAAGACAGGATCAATATCATTTAATACATTTCCAGGATCTTCATCTGCGAGAATATAATCAATAAAAGATTTTGCATCCTTAATATCTAACGAGCGTTTGCGTTTATTTACCTCGTAACAGTATTTACATCGAAGGTTGCAGTCCTCGGTAGTATTTAAAGTGACACTAAAAGCTCCTGGTTCTCTATATGCATTTATCATTTAGCCTCCAATTCTTGATGTATTGGCACATCCCGATATACAAGATGACTTGCAACCTGAAGAACAGTTCACATTGCAGCCTGAATTGCAGTTTGAAGAGCAAGACGTACATCCTTGACACTCATTCTGGCAATTGCCAGAGCATCCCCCACACCCGCCACAGCCACCACAGCCAGTACATCCATGACATTTCACGCACCACAGACCTCCTGAGCACGAGTAACAGTTACCGCTACAGCCAGAGCATCCTGAGCAACCAGAACAACCTGTACAAGAACCCGTGCAACCTCCTGTGCAGTCATGACAACCATTGTAACAATTTGTTGTACATGCATTGCTACAGTTCTTGCAACCTCTAAGCTGAGTTACGTCATCATAGTATTGCTGCAGTTGGACAAGGATATTACTCTTGATGTATGAGCCTTTCTGCACAGTAGAGATTGGATAGGTTGAATAGCTAAGGCCTCTTTGGTTCTGCTGAAGGTCGTTGATCATGGTGTTAATATCGGAAGCATACATTATTGACCCAATTGCAAAGCCTGAAGGTGGAGCAAATGTATAGTAGCCTGAATATCGTTTATAGCCTTTATCATTCAAGGCTTGATTAATGGCATCAAACTTTGACTTGATATCGTTATAGGTTCCCATCACTTACTCCTCATGTCTGAAGCATTCTCCATTTATGACCACAAGGTCTTTTTTCTCATATTTATGGTGTTTTCTTACGTCCTTTTCCCATAGAGCATAGAGAAATCTTCCTTCGCACAGCTCGTCAAAAGCAGCCTTAAAATACGCATAAAGCTCCTTATCGTTCTCAAGCTTATAGCTATTCACCACATCAGGCTTCAGTGCTACTGTTGCTGCACTTATCTTTGTAGTAGCCAGTTCTAAATCTGCCATCTCTGAATCATCCAAAACAAAAGGAAGCTTTATGAGCTCCTTCCCACATTCATTGCATTTCATATCATTCATCCTTTTAGTTCCATACAGCTCCCCATACCTTATTGGTGGTACCTTGAGAGTTGACGTCTCCTGTGTGCGTTCCATTTGAGTTACCTTTTAAGTCGCCCTGAACATTTCCAACTAATAATCCATTGAGTTGCTTGGCATGTATTTGGTCATATTTCTTTGTTGCAGATCCAATATCATATACATCTGACTCTTGAGGATAGAGATCTTTTGTATATGCACCTTTTGCTTCGCTAATAACTTGAAATACCAAGGATAGGGCTGAAAACAAATCATTGCTTCTAATTCGGGCATTTGTATTATCAGCATTTATAATAGTGACGCTGGTTCCTGACCAAGTGATAACAGATGGTTTTTTGCTATAACTATCCTTTGTATTATGGATCCTGTTCCATGTTACAGAAATGGATGTAAACATATCAAAAGAGCCAGATAAAATCTTCGTGTTCCCCTTATAGACTCCACCAAACTTGTAGTAGTATGATAGGGAGCTTGTCATATCCTCACCATTGTATAGAAATGTACCAGTGTAGTAGCTCTCTCCTGTCCCAAGCGATATCAATTTCTTCCCGTTGCCATCCAGGAGATTGAGACCCAAATCATATGACTTATAGTTGTAGACTGCTGTAACACTTCCAGTAATTGTTGTAGTTGGGGATGCATTTTCAATCGGGAACGTGTAGATATATCCCTCGCTATCAGCCCCATAGAAAGTGGAATCATACCCACATATTGAAGTTAAGTTCTGAGGTGTATATAAATGGGTTTTCTTTTGCCAAGTAATGCCCTTATCACCAGAGATATAGTAAGTATTGCTTTTCATCTCATGTGCGATGAAAAGGTTGTTTTGATATGCTAATCCACTTATGTTAGTGGCACCTGGTGAAACAGTCGCCCAATGTGAGCCGTCTGTACTTCGGTATATTTTCGATGCTTCCCATTTTACATAGCACACCATGAGATATACCCCATCTCCATAGCATATGGAGGTGTTAATGATTGAGTTTGGCAAGCCATAAGGGTCGATATAACTAAAGCTGTCAGCAGACCAGCTCCTTCCATCAGTGCTCTTCACCCAAGTGTCTGACGGTGCACCAGACTTATGAGCATGGAAGTATCCATTTGCAAAAAACAGTCCTTCATAATTCTCTGTTGATAGTTCTGTCCAAGAAGTACCTGTTGCCCCTCCGCTCAGCAAACGTTTCTGTACACTACCTGAAACAGATGCCAAAAAAATACCGTTTCCATAAGCCATACCACCGTAACAGCAGTTATAGGCATTTGGAAGTGTTGTGACGCTTACCGATGATGGATTATCTATTGGAAATGATATGAGCTTTCCACGGTTCGAAATAACCATCCTTCCATTTCCAATTGCAGAGTTTGCATGCATTGTATCAGATAATGTGGAGTCCGCTTTCGTCCTGGTGCAACTATTCACATCATACAGACCACCTGTCAAAACCTGTCGTAGCCTAATGGTCTTGCCTTTTATGGCTTCGTATCCAAACTCCAATGTATCGTAGTTCGTCCAGTTTGAGCCATCAATTGAATATTGCTTTGTTCCATAACAGCTAGCACCTGTTGCCTCAATCTTGGCTAGGTACCTACTGCCTCCGATTTTTATTGAGGATTGCACCTTGTTTGGAAGAGATGGAACCGTGTAAGAAGTTCCTGAGTTACTCCCATCAACAGACTGGGATAGAAGGCTCTTGTCGGCAGTTCTTGCTGCTTCAGAAGTAATACTCAAGACAGCAGAGAAATCAGCATCCAGTGTCTCTCCTTCCGCATGCTCTACATGAAGAGCTCCAGATTTTAATGTTATGTTGTTTGCTGAAGATTTACCAATGGCATCTGAAACAGCTGCACCCAAGTTCCAATACTTTGTCGTATCAAGCCTTCCTGTATATTTCTCTCCTGATACAGTCGTGTTTACGGTTCTCAGAACATCAGCATCAAGACGTTCAATTCTAGTTTCTGATAAATCCGCATTCTTAATAACAGCGCCAACGAACTCACTGGTTCCATCTGATTTAATAATAAAACCAGACTTTCCATCACCTATGGCAGTTTTGCCCGTTGATCTTATTACACCTTTATCTCTGATTTGGATATCTTGTGTTGAAATAAAATCGATATTTGCAGATTTTGCAAAAAGTGACGAGAAATAAGCATACATAGCAGTCGAGGTTTTAGGGATATCTTTACCATCTAAAATAACAGCGTTTCCACATTTGCTCATCGCATCTAGAAAGGTTGCCATGTTCTCAGCAGTAATCGGAACCCAAGTGCCATTTTGATAAACCATTGGGATGTAATCAACGCCACTTTGCTTAACATAACAATCCCCATGAAGCACATCATTTACAGTAGGATTAGTCGTTTTCAATCCATAACATCTTGTGTAGTCTGTTACATCTATGCCATTTATCTCAAAAGAAAGAACAATCGAATCAGGCTTACCAGCTCGTGTATAGTTAAGCTTTGCATTACCTTTTATTGATTTTGGAGCAGTATTTCTCTTACTAGCTAACGTTAACCCATTGCCATCATCATCGTATACCTCACCGTTGACAGTCCATGTTACTGCTGCATTTTGATAAGCTGAGTAAGACGCTTTGAATTCAATTAAAAACTGAGTTTCATCTCTAAGGTTAATTTCATAAGTTTTAGGTGTAAATGAAATATCAAAAGTTGCGGTACTTAGCATTAACGCATTTGCATCAACACATTTTTGTGCTGAAGAATACGCAATAGCACCATCGCTCCATACATATTTAATTCGAGTCCAATACTCAAGACCAAGATACCAAGGAGATGGTAAAGCCTCGTTCCATGATGTTGAACTATTAGGTATAGCGCCTTCATTGATTAATGCATACTCATTAATTGGCTTACAGCTTTTACCATCTTTTCCATCAGAACCTTGTACACTTTGACCTTTTGGTGTAGGCCTTGTTTTAGAAATTGTTACTGTTTCAGAGTAGTTACCAGATGTCCATGTATAATCCTTATCATGAACTTGCCACGTTACTTGATAATCAGTTGAAACGTGATACTTGCCACCACCTCTCAAGAAAAGAACAGGTAGAGAGTCTTTTGTCATTTGGGTATAACTTACAGGGCTTTCACTGCCTTGAACCCAATTAAAAGTATCAAGGAATATAAGACATTTTGCGTTTGTCGTGCCCCATCCTGCTCGCTGATCTTGAACATCAAAATCAACAGCAAATCCGCTAGAGTGTGTACTCCAAGATGGCTTTGAACCACTATTAAGTTGAACAGAAACTTTTGTTCTACAGGCACCTGTTGAAGGTAGCATTGTTCCAACAACAGGATACCATGTGTCTTCTTTGTACTTAGTCGTATCAGATACATCGATCCACTGTTGAGTTATCCAGTAATTTGTACCTGCGGGCCCACGCTCGCCTTTATCCCCCTTGCTCCCCGTTTTACCATCATTTACTTTAGTTAAGGTTATAAAAGCGGATACTTTCATATTAGCTTACCTCACAAAAATAAGTAGCTTTGATATCTACTTCATCATGACTGACTGTTATTGCTTTCTTCTTATCAGCAACAATAGATCCATGTTTTACAGCATTAGGCGTGAAGGTTACAGGGTCACCTTTTGCATCTGTTTTTGTCCATGTATAAGTTAAAGAGGTACCAGTTGCATCAATCTCGATTCCTGATTGATATACCTTGCAAATCAGAACTGTAGAACCTGTATCATTTTTAAAGAAGTTACCAGCTGTAGATTCAATAACAGCTTGGTATGGATCAGATACATCAAGAATTGAAACACCCTCTGTAGTGAAGGTTTGGTTGTAGGTATCACTAGTTGGATCCGTATCCTTGATAATACATCTAAACATAGCAAAAGATGTGACCATACCGGTGTTGATTGCAAGAATTGAAGAGGAGCCTGTAACAGCTGTCCATGTAGTACCATTTGTAGATTTTTCCCATGAATAAGTTAAGTTTGTCTTGTCTGCTGTTGTACCTCTGACTAACTCTGCACATATGTTTAACGTCGCAGGGATCCCGTTCTTAAATTGGGAACCACCAGGAGCATAAGCACGAGCAAGTACAAATGATGTACCGTTTGCGACACGTGAGAAGGTAACCTTAATATCAATTGGAAAAGAGAGAGTTAAAATAGGATCCAAGTAAGAACCAAGGAAGCGATATTCAATTTGCCATACATCACCAACAAGCTTATCTTGGTTAACAGTTAGAACACCAGTACTTGCATTCATAGTCTCGCCATTAGAACCAGATGCGACATCAACCCAATCACCACCTGCTATACGGCGTTGCCATTTCTTTCCGCTGATATTAGGTATTAAAGATTGAGAAGAACCTGCCTTCATCACATTTGGAGTAAGGATTAAACTCTTTTCACCAGCCCATGACGGATTAAGCACCTGGTTAGCTGTATCATATAAGCTAGTTAAAGGAAGAGATGAGTCAATTCCAGTGATAAGTGATATACCATCGGTATAATCCATGATTGTAAAAGATGCGCTAGTTTTAGCCATGTTAAAATCTCCTTATAGCTCCACAGAGCATGAAAAAACTGTCCTACCAAGACAGTCTGCATTTGTTATTTCAATAGTTTTATGTCCGATTGCTTTGCTTAATGAATTCCATTTTTCATCTTCAACAGGGTTGTTTGTAGTGCGACTCCACGAAAAGCGCCAATCCTCAAGTAGCTCAGTAATATCGATATTATTCATCAAAACCTGGCAAAACAATGTCGTATTCATATCATCTAATCGGAATATGCTACCGTTATTTGAATGTATAATTATTGAATAGGATTTTCCATCCTCACCTTTATTGCTAGGTTTCTTATTGATAAGCGTTTCCATGAAAACCTTATCTACGAAATTAAACGTCTCAATAGCTATGGCAGAAAAAGATGCAACATTGCTCTCATCAGTCACAACTTTGGTATTTACCAAAACAGAAACCATCAACCCTGAATGTACTGTATCTGTGATTTTCACAATATCACCAACATTGAGATCTTCAGTTGAATAAAAAGAATAAGTGGTACCAGAGTTTTTGTTAAACTGTGCTACTAGATTAGCATGTTTACTAGCAGTCTCTTTGTCGTGGATCCATTCAAGTGTTTCTTCAAGATATGACTTCGAACTTGCTCCCGATACACTTGCAGCTCTTATGATATTAGTGCTCTTTTCATAGATAATATCAGCATATGCATCAAGCCGCGTTATGTGATATTTAAGATATCCTGAGTTATGAGCACTAACCTCTATATAAGGCCCTCCTGCTTCTTTCATCTCAACATTTATGTACCCGCTTTCTGTTGTAACAAATGGTTTCAGATTTGAAATTGAAACAATCTTATTTGAGCCAACCAGGTCTGTTTCACTAGCTGCATTAACAGCCTCTAATCGCGGAAGAACAACATCTTCTTCAGAGCTTTTTGTATAGACCTCATTCCCATCAAATGATTGACCTGCTTCTAAGGGTAAATAACAATAAGGATGACCTGAACCCTGATTAGTTGTGTTTCTGTATATTAAGTAGTTCTCCGCCTTTCCAAGTGCCTGATAAGATACTCGCACTCCCGCGTATTGCATTAGCTGTTTTGATAACGATATCGCATTGCCTCCAACTGAATATAACTTATCCTTATCAATTAAAGGTACGTTTTCTGTTCCTGTACAATCAATCTTATAAGCACTCAGCTCTCCGTTCTTTGTAAAGAAATATACATATCCAATTTCATAAAACAACTGCGTTAGCAATTCTTTACAGGTCTTTCCTGCTTCAACTAAGTAAGTAACTTCTTCAATAAGAGGAGGAATTGTATTTGAAACCTTGATTCCAGCTTCAGTAGCTATTTTGTTAACAGCTACTTCTGCAGGGCATTCAAAAAGGTGCACACCATTATCGATTAACACTTTTTGAAGTTTGCGTGTTCCTACATCTTCAAGCGTTAAAGAAAGCGCTGTTTCCCCGTAGTCAGTAATTGCCCATGAGTACGAGGTTGATAAAAAGCCATTAAAGACAATATCATCTCCATCGCAAAGAATAGCCTCAATATCACCCTCAGTTGTAATAATATCTTGAACAACAGGAAGAGATCCTAAGATTGTGATCTTTGCTTGATTGGAAGAAGATTTTAAGTTTGACATCAACTGATAGCTTATCGAAATTGAGCGTGCGATAATTCCGCTCTTATCGATTATCTGACTATTTTGGTGTCCATTAGGTAAATCATCAGAAAGGAATTTTAGCTTTAAAATTGGATTAGAAAGTTTCATTAGTTTACTCCGTAATAATCGAGCGCTAAGAACTCATTCTTAATCATCCTTGCAAAAGCTCGCATTCCTCCATCTCCAACAACAGGTGATTGTTGATAGATATTTATTGAGATATGAGTTGAGCCAGAATATGATGCAGAAGATACAGCAGTCCCTGTAGATACTGAGTCTGATGCTGTGCTGTCGTTTGCACCAATATTATCAATTGCTGCAAGCCTATCTCCTAATCCTGAGAAAGCATCAGATGAGAACCCTCCAGGAGATGAACCATAGCTACGCTTTGAGAATGGATGGAATAAGTTGTAACAAAACACTTCAACAGCATGACCACAATACCTTATCCAATCTCCAAGCCATGAGAACAAATCAGCTACAAATTGAATTGGAGCTGCAACGATTGTGAATACTTTAGCAACAAGAACAATGATAGGAGATAGCGCTTCAAGTAGCGCTCCTATCACCTTGAAACTTGGAGCTAGCAATTGCAGCACTGGGGTTAAAACCGCCTGTATGATATTTGCAAGGATTGCAAACACAACATAAAGCTGATCAAGGATCGGTAATAAGAGAGTTGCTAACATCTCTCCAATCCATGTAAGCGCATCTACTAACGGTTGAACTACTGCAGTAAGGGCAGGTTCCAGGACAGAAACAAAGCCTTGAATTACTATCATCAAAACTGACATGGGAGAAATAAACTGAGTGATTATGCTAACAAGAGGCATAATTGAATCCACAAGTCCACCGAAGCCCGCCATCATATCTTCCCCGATCAATCCAAAGAAACCAGAGCCTTCAGTAAAACCAAACATTGAGGATAAGGTTTCAGTCATCTTGAGGGCGATATTATCTGCAAGAGATCTAAACGTTTTAACCTCTTCAAGAACTACGGTATTATCCTGTATTCCTTCGCTTGATTCAGCAATTTGAGTCAAAAGCTCAGTATTGGTATTATTAGGTTCTGTGTTATTTGCAATCTGTTCAAAAACTTGGTCTTGGTTGTGATGATCAGCTTTTGCTGCGATTTCCACAAGAGTTGGAGCCACTATCTCATCAAGAGATGATTTAAAATCAATACCAATATCTGAGTAGATATCTGCAAAAGCGCTACTTGAGTTATTAACAAGAGTTGTACCTAGATCTATTGCATCAGATACAAACTCCTTCAGCGTTAGTCCTATCGATTCGAATGAGCTATCAGCTTTTAACTTATCATTATTGGCACTTGCTTTTAGTCCTTCAGTGCTAAAAGAGAATGAAGCCATTTTGTCATCAAAACTAAACAGCTTACCAACCCAGGTTCCTTTTATCTTATTTCCTGCAGTATTGATTACATTCTCAATCGCTCCAAGGAAAGTTATCTGAAAGTTTTTTGCTATGTAAGCAATCCAGTGACCAACCCCAGATACGACTGATACAAGAAGCTGTGGAATGCTTGTAAAGATCGCTTTGATAGCTGCAGTTGCAATAGTTGTGATATTGGTTATCGCAGTTAAGAAAATGGTCTTTAAAGAATCCCACTCAAATGTTCGTTTTATGAGCTCCCATATTGTCCCCATCATAAGTTTGAAGGTCGCGGGAAAGTTCTTCATAACAGCACCTATGTAATAAATGATGTTAGTTATATTCTCACTAAAAGCTGAGAAAGATTCATCAAGGTTTGCTAAGAAAGGGCCAAAGTTATAGTCAAGAATACCACCAATTTTTGACTTTATGTCACCCCAGGTCTCACTGATATTTTTAAGGCTTTGTGAGGTATCAAGCTTCGCCATTTCATCTGAATAAGCACCAAGTTGAGCGATCACAATATCTATTGCTGCACCTTGTTTTAGCTCTTCTTCTGTTACACCTTCCAGGCTTATCCCCATCCTTTTGAGCTGGGTAGTTGAGCCATTCATTGTGTTTATCAAAGTAGTAACAGATGATGACAAATCTTTGCCCGTAACATTTGATAAAGCAACTGCCGCATTTGAGATTTTATTTATTTCTTCGGGTGTCTTTCCAAGCGCTGCAAGTTCTGCAGCCATTGCCTCTAAATCGCCATTCGCAATTAAAGTCTTTTTGCATAGCTCATCAATATTAGCGGATACGGCATCAAATGCACTCTTATCTTTTAAAGCAAGTGCAAGTTGTTTAAAAGTTCTATTTGCTTCTCCAAAATCCTCGATAAGAGCAGTCCTACAAGCTTTACCTAACGCTTGAATTCCTTTAATAGCCCCAGCCACGACAAGGGAAGATTTGATGATGGTCCCAAGTTTCATAACTGAGTCTTTTAAGGAAGAAAGATCATTTGAGGCTGATTTGACTGCGCCAGTTATATCGTTCTTACCTTTTATAACAATTTTAGCTTGAGTTGCCATAAAATGCTCCCTATAAACAAAAAGCTCCTTCGCAAAGAAAGAGCTAGACTGTTATTAATCTTTTAACGTTTAATCTTTTCCATCTTGCTAGATAGAACCTTTCTGTAATTGAGTTGTATAAGCTTCAATATCTGCATGCTCATATAAGGCTGATCCATTACAGAACCTGGAAAAGGAAGATGCAGAAAATCCCCATTATCAGAGTTGATGGAAGGAAGAAAAATATCTGTTATGTAAAACAAATACTGCCCGTATTCACGAAACAGTTCTTCATTTCTCCTTCCATTAAACACCTCTTGTGATAGCGATGCGATTTTTAATCTCTCTTCTGGGGATGGGAAAAAAAAGCTGCCTTGGTGTAACCCTGAACAACCTTCATTGTGAGAGTAATTGATTCAAAAATTAGAGTGGCAATATCGAGATTGCTCATCTTCTTATTTCCTTCTTCATCCTCATAGAAGTTATGCTCCGTTATGATCTGAGGAAGAAGCTGTTTGAAGATCTTCAGCGTCTCCTCTTCGCCCTTATCAGTTGCTTCCTTTAGCTGCAACATCTCGAGTGTTGGAAGCTCTTTCAAAACGATGTAAGCTTCGCTCTCTTCTTCAAGTCCTACTTCTTTGCCGATTTCAATCTTTACACGTTGAATGCAATTTTCATAATTCTTAGTTCTAATAAACATGATTAATCTCCATAAGGTGTCGCTGTCTTATCTGTGATTTCCACAGTGATAGGTTCTGTTTTTCCAATGCTTAATGCCTCACCAGCTACTGAAGCTGTCAATATGCCAGTACCACTAACGTTTGCAGATACATCATTAATTGAGAGGTTTGGAATAACCGTTTTAACGGAATACTCCGCATTACTTGATGTGAAGAGAAGTTCAATGGAAGCGTTATCTTCTGTTGTAAGATATTGATCCTTCAAGGTCTCAATATTAGAACCATAAGGAATTTCAAAGCTAACCGATACACTGCGTTTTCCATGTTGTGGTTGCCCAGCATAAAGACCTGATGCATATGTTTTTGGAGCTGTTTCTAGCGCATTATCAATTTTGAGTGAACAAGATGAAATATCGAAAACTTCACCACCGACTTTAAACACCGCTTGGGTACATCGATATGATGGAATTGAAAAAGAGTCTAAAGAAGGCGTTAATGTTCCAACTTCTTCTTTTACACCTACAATATCAAATGAGCCCTTTACATAATCACCAGCTGCTGCATCAATGTTTAAGGCTGATATGGTAACGCCGGAATACTTCTTAACAGCTACTTTTCTATCAACCACGATTGTCGAAGATGGTAAATTCTCAGTAGCCCCGCAAAGTGTGATTTTATGAGTGTTCGAACCTTCTGAGTTTTGAGTTACAGTATCCGCGCCACCTAAAGCAAGATGGAATAAAAGTCCTGCAAACTCTGGTTTTAAAATGAAGCTTAAAGATCCTGAAACAGTAACTGATAATAAATCACGTGATGCCACTGTTTTTGATGCTAAAAGCGAACCTTCATCGCCTTTTTCAACTGCGACCTTGATGCTTTCTGATGTGATATCCAAAAGGGTATCTGGAGGAACCGCAGTTTTAAAAATAGCCTCTTTGCCAATCTGAACAGAGGCTCCAATTCCTGTATAAAAAGACATTTTGTTTTCTCCTTAGTAAACTTTCTCCCATGATAAAACCATGGTTACTTCTATTGCTGTACTAGCTCCTGATGGTGTAATTGATGGGTAATAATCCATATCTGTTATCCGAGATAAATCAATAAAACCATCAAGCGTTGGGTTGTTTCTCATAAAGCAATAGAAAGCTGTATATATGTCAAACACACGTTTGATAATGGCTGAACTTGTTCCCTTTTTAGAAACGATGTAAAGCTTAACTTCAAATAGCGCGGTATCTGATGATGTGGTTAGTTCCTCAATGTTTTCATATTCAGGAACAAGATAAAGCATATTGTCCTTTCGCATATTATCGGGATCTGGAAAATCGATTACGACATTAAGGGCTGAAAAATCAGAGCTCACTTTATCATCAGTCAAATATGGTTTAATCCCTTCTGTTATCAATGCAGAAAGATGCTCAAGAACTTGCATCTCGGTTTTCATTTTTCACGCTCTCCTTTTCGATCCTATCGATTTCTTTCTGAACAAACTTATCCAGTCTTTCTTGGAAGGCTGTAGATGAGAGATATGCTTTAACAGGTGATACAATGAAGTCGTGCTCTTTAAGCTTAACCTCCTGCTTCGCAACCCACTTACCGTTAATTTGAAACTTCAAGTTCTCAGCATTTTTAGCTCTAATTATTGAACCTTTAGCTAAAGCATAACCATAGAAGATATTCCTATCATTTCGAGCCTTTGCACTGATTAACACTTCCTTACCATCTTTTAGTACTTTTCTGATTATGCTCTTATTGAGCTCCCCAGTTCCCTTCTTAAGTCCAGAGCTTTTATACGCTTTCTTTGCTTTATTTTTTGCATCAGTACCAACTGCTGATAAAACCTTTTTAAGTGTTCTTTTTTCTTTAGCCCCAAGCTCTGTAAGCATTTTGATGGAGTCAGAAATATCAGCTTCAATTGATAGCTCTTCAGCTTTAACCATATTCTGATAACGCATTAGAACCTCACTATTCTTAACCCATCCAAAGGTTCAAGATACTTTTTATAGTTTGAGTAGTTGATAAACGTTCTTGAATTATCAGCAAAGCTCTTACCTGTAAGACCAATATTTCCATTTGTTTCGCTGAGCATTAAAGTTGCAATACGCATAATAGATAAACGGATAACAGCTGGCATTTCATCTAAGCTCCATCCGCCTCTGTATGAAACTGCAATATTTTCACCTTTAGGGAATACCCGATGATGATCTTTAAAACGGATGCGATCATCCATCAAAAGAAACTCTGAACTTTGGATTAACTCTCCATCAATGGATAAAGAAATAAGTTCTTTAATGTTCCTTGATGGAAGCAATAGGTGAGGTGCATTTGTACCCGTTACGATTACATCAGAATACAGCTTCTCCTCTGGGCGATAAGATAGATAAGAAGAGATTATCTCCTCCGCAGACTCTAAAAACGCCTGCTTTAATGCTACTGCTTCAGGGCTATCTTCATAGTTTCCACTGTAAGCATTGAATGTCTCAACTGGTACAATCATTTTTATACTCCATCTGTTCTTAGTTTATTTAAAAAGTTATTTCGTGGTGTGTTTTTGAGTCTCTATTTAGGTCTCTATTTCGCTCTCTTTTTAGCTATATTCGACTCTCTACTTACATATATTTCACTCTGTGATTTCATGCTCTAACCTAGATTAAGACCAATATTTACAGCATAAATTCAATAATACCGATGACTTCTGTACATCCATCATCGGCATTATGTTTTTGCTAATCTTCACGCTTCTTTCTGAGCAAGTACCTTAACAGCTTCAGGAAGGATAAGCTTTCCATCAACTCTCTGATAACCGAGGAACCCAACTTGACCGTTTACTGCATAGAGTTCACCAAGGCGCTTGAATACGCGAGTTTGTCTATCAGCAATCCAGTAATAGTTGTAATCACCAAACAAGATAGTCTTATTGTTTGCTGCAACAGTTGGCATGAAGGAAGATGTATGGAGTGGCTTTCCTAAAAGAGTATCAGGCTCACCTGCTACGATTGATGGTTGCCATAAGTATTGACCATTACCATCCTTGAGCTTTCTGATGTTCTTAATGGTTAAATCATTGAGAATGAAAGATGCGTTCTTTCTATATGGAGCTCTGAGGGAATAGAAAAGATCAATAAGCTCATCTGCTGTAATAGCAGTAGCGCTTGCAGCCTGTACACCAACTTCAGCACCACCAGTTTCTGCAAGAAGCCCAAGTGGTGATTTTGTACCATCGCCTTTGATAAACGCTTCCTCTTCTGTTGCACCAATACGGCGAGCAAATTCAGTAGCGATATAAGACTCAAGGTTGAAAGCAGAGTCATTCAAAAGCTCATCTGATACTTTGATAAGGGTTCCAACCTTATGAGCCCCAATGGTGATTTGGGCAAAGCTATCATCACTTTCAGTAAAAGCGGCACCTTCATCCATCCACTGAGCTGCACCCTTGGAAGCAGATACAGGAATCTTTCTATCACCAGATGAGGTTGTAATAACATGAGCAAGTTTTCTCATGATATTTTCATCTTGGAGTTTTTCGATGATTGTATATTCAAATTCATCAGGAACAAGAAAACCACCATCTGCATCAGTGCCGATAGTAAGTACGTTTGCAACATCTGGTCTAATTGCACCACCATAAGTTTTTAAAGCATTCCAGAACGCGTTCTTGTATTCGTTGCTAGCTCTGCCTTCCTTTTTATCTTTAATTTCCTGCATAGTACCTGGCTTTGAAGTAATAGGCTTTGAAGCAAAAGCGTTCATTTCCTTTTCAAAAGCATCGAGACGTTCTTGGCGCTCAATCTCATTTTTAAGGCGAACCATATCTTCTTCCATTCTCTCATAGGTTGCAGTATCTTCCGCTGAGAGGATGCCCTTTTCATTTCTATGGCTATCCAAGAACTTTTTAGCCTTTTCCCAGATAGTCTTGCGTTCTTGCATTAATTCAATAACAGTACTCATTATTAAAGTCTCCTATTTAAGTAGTTCTAATCGTTTTGCGAGATCTGAGTATGAGGCCCCAGACTTTTCTGTTTTCTTTTCAATTCTGTTGATGAGGTTTGTAACCTGCATACGGCTTGAGAAAGAGTATGAATCTAATACTTCATCTTCCTCTTCTTCATCGTTTTCTTGGCCTTTCAAAATCCCATCTGCGAATCCTAGCTCAACAGCTTTTTTAGCGTTCATCCATGTCTCATCATCCATTAAATGAGAGAGCTTTGTTCTTGGAAGGGAAGTCTTAATCTCGTATGCATTGATGATGCTTTCCTTAACTTCTGAGAGCATATCAAGTGCTTTCTCGAAATCAGTATGATTGCCAAAGGCTGCTGTCATCGGATTGTGGATCATCATCATTGCAGTAGGACTCATATAGACCTTAGAACCCGCCATCGCGATAACAGATGCAGCTGACGCAGCAAGGCCATGAATCTTTACAGTTACATCCCCAGGGTAATCCATGAGCATTGTGTAGATTTGACTTGCTGCGATACAGTCACCACCTGGGGAGTTAATCCAAAGAGTGATATTACCAGAACCAGAAAAGAGCTCATCTTTAAACTGCTTCGGTGTCACATCATCTTCATACCAGCTGTATTCTGCGATTGTGCCATTGAGTTCCAAGATTCTATCCTCTCCGTCTAGAGCGTTTTTCCACGCCCAAAACTTATGCTTCATCTTGTGTCTCCTGTGTGTTTATATTTGAAAAAGCTCCTGCCTTATTAAGCGGGAGCATATTGCCATTGATGAGGTACAAATCACCTCCATCTTCTTTTGATATTTTATTGAGATCTTCAAGTTCCCTAATATCGTTAGCACTCATCCAACCGTTTTGACGAGCAGTTGCGTAGCCCACCATACGGGATGCGTAATCACCTCTCAAAAGGCCTTCTACATTGAATTTAACGAAGAATGTTTTCTTCTCTTCTTTTGTAAAAAGGACACGAGAGAGCGATTGTTCCCATCTGATTACCCAGGGATCTAGCGTGTATTTGACAAACTCAAGGGATTGTTGCTCTATATTTGAAAAGCTTGATTTTTCCAAATCTCCAACCATATGAGGAGGGACTCTAAAGATACGTGCGATTTCATTGATCTGGAATTTTCTCGTCTCCAAAAACTGTGCTTGTTCTGGGGCAATTGAAATAGGGGTATATTTCATACCTTCTTCCAGAACCGCAACCTTCCCTGAGTTTGATGAGCCCCCAAACTGACTTTGCCATGTTTCCTTGACTCGAGCGGGATCCTTTAATGTTCCAGGGTGTTCAAGCACACCAGAAGGAGCAGCTCCATTTTCAAAAAACCTTGCTCCAAATTCCTCACAGGCTATTGCCATGCCGATTGCATTTTTAGCCATTGCAATTGGTGAATAACCAACGAGTCCATCAAACCCAAGTCCAGGAATATGAAGAACCTCATATGAGTTAAGGACTACAGTCTTTCCATCAAACTTGCTTTGGTCTGATGGGGTGTATTCGTAGTAAAGCTCACCGTTATTGTTGCGATCAACTTTCATCCTATCAGGAAGCAGTGGATAGAGCGCTACCACTTCTCCTTTTCCATTTCTGATGATCTGAGCATAAGCATTCCCCCATAACAGAAGATGCGTCATCATGGTTTCCCTAAAGATAAACGATGTCATTTCAGGGTTTGGTTCATCATGCAGAAGGTAGTACAGAGAATTATCCAACGCTTTCTCTTTTCCCCCGTCTGCTGTGTATCTATATATGTGGAGTGGCAGACCTGCTATTGCTTCTGAGAGTATTCGCACACATGCATAGACTGCGGTCATCTGCATAGAGCTCCTCTCGTTTACGTTCTTTCCACTGGTGCTTTGCCCGAATAGAAAGCGAAAAGAAGAGCCTCCGAGGCTGTTCGAAGGCTTATCACGGGACTTGGTAAATAATCGTTTTATTCTGCTCATTATGCCTCCTTTGGGCATTAAAAAAGCACCTACCGAAGTAAGTGCCTGAACTAATGCATTTAAAGGTTTTCAAATTGAAAGATGTTTACTTTCCAACACCTTCAAGTAGTTCTTGCGTATATTCCTTGCGTTCTCAAAGAATGTTTCCTCAGCCCTAGAAAGCTCATGTTTCTCTAGTTTTATCTCTAAAAGCTTAAAAGTACATACAAAATCTGCTACTTGAAATAATCTATAATCAGATGGATATACTTTCTTAAATTCCACTCTTTCAAGCAAGCTATTGAATACAGAGGAAAGAATCTTGCTGACTTCTACTTGTCCATTATCATAATAGATTTTTACATAGTCGAAGCCTTGGAAGAAAGCGTAGTTTTCCCTTATAAAAGATGATAATTGTCTTGCAAGAGAACCTATAGCATCCAATGGATTATCAAAATGCTTCTTTTCAATATGAATCGATTTGCATGAAATATTCAATTTTCGAATAAAAGCCGTGAATATCTTCAATAGCTTTCTTCTATCTTCGAGTGATTCCTTTCGATATGATGACTCGTTTCTTATGATAGGACCTGCATGCAATGTATGATCAAGGAAACCGATTTGACAAAGCGATGATTCCAACTTGTCAACTTCTTTCGATATGTTTACATTTTGATCGTGCATGACCAGCGAAATAATGTAATATGTGGAGTGTTCAGCATATTCGCCGAAATCACCTGATTCATCTACGAATATACTCAGTTCTTTCATGCTTTTACCTAGAAATAAAAATA
The DNA here is from genome assembly GCA_934276485.1 of uncultured Spirochaetales bacterium. GTDB lineage: Bacteria > Spirochaetota > Spirochaetia > Sphaerochaetales > Sphaerochaetaceae > Ornithospirochaeta. The sequence continues at coordinate 18,958 of CAKQTE010000142.1, forward strand.
GCGGGTGTCTTACCCGCTCTCAGGGGGGCCAGGGTCTTTCGACCAACCCCTAACTGTTTCCAGCTAATTATAAATTACTTCGAAAAAGCGATTTTGTCAATTTATAACAGCCTCTTAAATAAATAATATTCCTCTCTCATCATAGACCGAATTAGCTTCATTAGCACCACATCTGATTGCTCTATCTAGTGCCATTATCATGGCTACCGCTCCATCAATCTTCTCTGTGGATTTCTCCTTGTCTGGCTTTATGTTGCCCGCAGGATCTGTGCGAATGAAGATATTGTCCATCATCCACCTCAAAACAGGGTGTGCTCCATGAGCAATGCGCTCCTCAAGAACAAGCTTATAAAGCTCTTTAGTTGGAGGACTCATATCCTTAAAACCCTGTCCAAAAGGAACAACAGTGAACCCTATTCCTTCTAGGTCTTGAACCATCTGAGTTGCTCCCCAACGGTCAAAGGCTATCTCTTTGATGTTGTATTTCTTGCCAAGCGTCTCAATGAATTTCTCAATGTACCCATAGTGGATTACGTTACCTTCTGTTGTTTCGAGCTTACCTTGCATCTCCCATACATCGTATGGTACGTGATCGCGATTAACTCTTAGTTCCAGGTTATCTTCAGGTATCCAAAAATATGGAAGCACAATATATTTTTCATCATCGGTTCTTGGTGGAAATACGAGTACAAATGCTGTGATGTCGATTGATGAAGAGAGGTCTAAGCCACCATAGCAGACACGACCATTTAGCTCTTCATAGTCAATTGAAAACGAGCATTTATCCCAAAGGTGCATCGGCATCCATCTAACTGCCTGTTTTACCCATTGATTAAGTCTTAGTTGCCTGAATGTGTTCTCCTCTGCAGGGTTTTGCTTAGCAGATTCACAGGCTGTTTTAACTTTTTCTAGTGTTATTGTTTCATCTAGAGAAGGATTGGCCTTCCTCCATGTTTTTTCACTGGTCCAATCATCCTCATCTTTTGCACCATAGATAACTGGATAGAATGTGCTATCATGTTTTCTTCCTTCGAGGATATCTTCAGCTTTCTGGTGTTGTTCAAAGCATACTGAATGTGTATCTGTTCCGGCTGTAGTGATAAGGAAATATAGTGGCTGAGTTCGTGCGTCCCCTGAACCTTTAGTCATGACATCAAAAAGCTTCCTGTTTGGCTGGGTGTGAAGCTCATCAAATACAACACCATGGATATTGAAACCATGCTTTGAATAGGCCTCAGCAGAGAGTACTTGATAGAACGAATTGGTCGGTAGGTAGATTATCCTCTTTGTTGCAGAAAGAATCTTCATTCTTCTGTTGAGTGCAGGGCACATGCGAACCATATCTGCTGCGACTTCAAATACAATAGAGGCTTGTTGTCTGTCGGCAGCACAGCCATAGATTTCAGCCCTCTGCTCATCATCGCCCGCAAGGAGAAGAAGTGCAACTGCTGCCGCAAGTTCACTTTTTCCATTTTTTTTTGGAATTTCGATATACGCTGTATTGAATTGTCGATAGCCGTTCTCTTTTACTATGCCAAAAAGATCTCTGATGATCTCTTCTTGCCAGGATAAAAGTTTAAATGGCTTGCCCGCCCAAGTTCCTTTTGTATGTGATAAGCAATTTATAAACGCCACTGCTTTATCAGCTTTAGTTTTATCGTAATGTGATGTATCAGCCATGAAGCGAGATGGCTTATATTTCTTATCTGCCATCATGGCTCCTTATAAAGAAAATGGGAGGCGAACCTCCCAAAGTGTAAATAAAGACTACTTAAAAGTTAGTCTCAGTCTCCGTAAAGTATAAAGTTCCAATAAGACTTTTGGTTATCTTTGTTTTCAAGGAAAGTTGCAAGTTTTATATAGCCTAGCTCTTTTGCAAGTTCTCTTACCGCTGGTGTATCAAACATGTTTGTTATCCCAGTTTCTGCAACCAACTTAATCTCATCAATTACTTTTGCTGGAATTGAATAATTGTTGCAGGCTCTCTTAAAGGCCTCATCAATCGTGTTAGTTTCAATTCCAAAATCATCGTATCCCTCTTTTATCACTTGAAAGTAATATGAAGAAGGTCGTGCTGACATCTCTTTGCTCTCATATTGCTTTGCCATAATGTAAACCATCGCTTTTACGTTTTTACCTTCAAATTCAACGTTTACATCCTTCTTGTAATAGAGGTGTGGGAATCCTTCATATACGTCTAGAGCTCTTTCGCAATCATCAGTGATTGACCAAAGAACTACAGGTATTGAAGTATTCTTATCTTTGATAATGGTTGCAACACCACTACATTTTCTTCCTCTGAATTCCAAGGTGTACCCATTAAGAATACCCTTGCCGAGTGCCTTTGCATTGGGGCAACGCTGCCCCATCTGCATCTTGTTCATATTTGAACCATAAGCTACGTATAGTTTCTCCATCTTCCTATCTCCTTAGCCTTCTGTTTGGAATCTCCAAGCTGCTGAGCCTGTGAGGTTCTTCAAAAGGTGTGCTCTTGGTGCTTTGAAATCGTCACCGATAAATCCGATTCTGTTGAGGTAAGTTCTCATTGCGAACTTTTGGTTTTCAACTTGAGGCTTCTTTGTTGAAGCGCACTTTTGAGTAAGTGCTTGATGGTTGAGGGCTAAAGCCAAAAGGATGTAACTTCTAACTTCGCCTGCATGAAGGGTTGAGTTGAAACCCCTAAGCTCTACTGTGTGGGTACCGTAGAAGAAGCTGTGGAGATTTAAGAAATGGTAACGTGAATTGTGGTAGTGAGTATTTCTTGCTCCGTAGTAGCCACTATACCAAAGGTTCTCTAGCTCATCCATTGTCTTGGGCTTTGTCTTCTTGATTGTATCGACAAGCTTCTCATCCAGTTCCATACAAAACCTGCGTCTACTGGAATTGATTTTAAGTGCAGAATAAAAAAGGTCGTTTCTTGCATAGATTATGGAAATGAAGTTCTTTATCGATTGCACTGAATGGTCTTTTCCATCAAGGTGGATGTGGATGCCACATGAGTTGTTTACGAACCCTCCTGCCTTCCTTAGTTCTCTGATTACATTCTGCAATGTTTCAATGTCCTCTGTATAAGTAAGGATTGGTGTTACAAGTTCCACGGAGTAGTACTTGGTTGCATTTGATATGGTTCCATCCTTTTTCTTCTGCGTAATGATTGAAGCATCGCTCATGAACTTCCAAGTTCTGCCGTCTGGTGCATCAACGCTCCATGCATCATAGTATGTACCGATGTAGCGAACCTCTCCTCCGAGCACTTTTTTTGCTTTTTGTGCGGCTTCCTTTCTCGTGATTCCCGTGAACTCAATCTCAACTCCGAATCTAGTGTTCAACATGTTTTCTAACTCCTTTAGGTGTCTTTATTTACATGTACATTAATCACTCTTATCGGAAACTATATCAAGTGTGTATTTCTATATATTAAAAGGATTTATGCATTGTTTATCGATAAGGTCTGATACCTTTCTTATAGCGTCTTCTCCTATTACAGCTCCAAGACATGAGCCGTTGTCCCAAGAGATATGCACCGTCCCTATATCGTCAACAAATTCAACGGTTCCCTCTGTTCCTCTCATAGGAGCCTGTTCATCATCCATCCTGATAAGGACAACCCTTATCCCTTTTGGATAATCCCGTTTGATTACTTTGATTCTTTCTATTTCAAGCTTGTCCATAGATCCTCCGCTGACACATATATTGCTCTGAACGGAGTTATTATCAAGTACACTTCTTTTTTTTCTTGTGTGATAAAAAACAATCATTCTATACTGGCCGTATAAATAGGAGGAACTATGAAGAAACTATATACCCACTTGTTTGTGATCCTTATCTTATCGGTAATGATGTTATGCCTATCATGTGACCCTAACAATACTCCAAAAACCTTTACGGTTATTTATGATGCGAATGGAGGAAAAGGCACGATAGAACCTGCTCAAAAAACAGCAAAAGAAGCTATTGTAATTGCCAATGCTGATAGCCTCTCTAGAGAAGGTTTCACTTTTTCTGATTGGAACACAAGAAAAGATGGAAAAGGCACTTCTTATGCACCAGGCGATAAATATGAAGAAGACGAGAATCTTACACTCTATGCACAATGGAAAGCCGTTTCTCTAACCACCACATATACTATCTCTTATGAATTAGGCGATGGCAAGCTTGAAGAGGGAGATAAAAACCCTACAGTTTATACTTCAGAAACTGAAACATTCACTTTAAAAAATCCAATCCATGAATCCCGTGAATTCCTGGGGTGGAAAGCAAAGGGAGCTGCTGATTCAACAGCAAAGACCACTGTAACAATAGAAAAATGGTTCTTCGGGAGATTTATCTTTTGTAGCAGTCTGGAGTCCACTGTCTTTTGAATATGGTGATGATGAAAAGAATTGTTATGCTGTTATATGCGTAGATAAAACAATCACCTCCTGTGTAATCCCTTCAGAATATAATGGGCTCCCTGTAAAAATAATTAGGGGCTTTGGATTCAATGAATGCACAGAGCTTTCCTCTATTACCATTCCTGAATCAATAACATTAATTGGTAATTGGGCTTTTCAAAATTGCAAATCTCTTACTTCAATCACATTGCCTAATGAAGTTAGTGAAATATTTAAAGAAGCATTCAGGAATTGTTCAAATCTGGAATCAATTTATCTTCCTAGAAGTCTAAAAGAGATAGGTTATAATATTTTTTCATCTTGCCTCAAACTAAAAGATATCTACTATGTAGGATCTTCAACAGAATGGGCGCAAATAAACAAAGATGAACATTGGGATTTAACCATCAAAGCATATAACGATTACCAAATGCATTATAACTACAAAATGTAGTAAAGCTTTTAAAAAGCCTCTTTGATGCTTTCCAAAGAGGATTTATACACATCCATTTGGTATCGATATAGAGGAAGTTTGTTTTCTCCGTAGTCCAAAAGCTTATCAGCATCAGCTTCATCAATCGAATACCTTCCATCCTTGAATTCCCAAGATAACTCAGGAAATGATGGAATGGGAGGTAATGCGGGAATCATATTAACAAGGATCTCATAATAAGAGTTTTCATCATTAGTAAGCTCAGTTGTTGTGCAACCTATTAAGACGCTCAATGCGAGAAGCAACATCGCCGGCTTCAGGCATTTTCGTTTCTTCAGGCTTGGGCGCTGATTCAGCTTTCTTGATTTTGTTCTGAACTTCATTGATTGTTTTCAACTCCTCTTTCTTTCTTGTAATCACTTCATCCTTTGTTTTGATTTCCTTTTTCTGATTTTTAATCTTATTAGACTTCATCACGTTAAGCCCAAAGAGTCCAAGCACTACAGCTACTAGAATTGAAATAATCTCTATCATCGCAGTTTTCTCTCCATCCATTTCTTAACCAGCGGTTTCCAAAAGGACATACATACAGGTCGCTGCAAAAGATAAATCACCAATCCCGATGGGATGATCAACCAAGGTGTATTCTTGATAACAGTGCAAATAGATGAAACTTCAAGCATCTGATAGAGAATGATGCCAAACAAGAAAGACATTATCAGAGCAACGCACTTAATCTCCCAAACTTTAGCTTTATCCTTTCTGATCTTTTTCTTATAAACTTCCATCAATAGGCCGATGAAAGCTGCAAAAACAAATACAATTAAAAGAAGAATTATCATTTATCCACTCCTTTATCCCATAAAAGAGAAAGGAAATATTGGTCCATCTTGGCCTCTTGTTCTTCGCTTTCTCCATTTATCTCGTGAGTTCTTAGTGCCTTGAAGATAACCTTGTCATTTTCAAGTGCCATAACTAGGCCATCCTCTATCATTTTCATGCTATGCTTTATTTCCTCGATATCAGTGTATGCCTTTTCCCTGGTTTCAAAGTTCTTGGCTATCCTGTTTAGGAACCAAATCACAATACCACCAGAGCCAAAGAGACAAGCGATGATAGTACCGATTAAAGTATAGAGCTCACGATTCATTTTCATCTTGCTCCTTCGATAGCTCTTCCCATTTATAAGAGATACCATCGCGTTCAAGAGATACATCATTGCCCTCTTTACCAGAGACCTCAATATAGCGCTTCACAATTACATCTGCATACTTTGGATCAAGCTCGATTGTGTAGCAAATTCTATCTGTTTGCTCACAAGCAATGAGTGTACTACCACTGCCTCCAAAAGGATCGAGAACAATCGTATTTGAAACAGAGGAGTTCATAATCGGATAAGCAATAAGAGGAACAGGTTTCATAGTTGGGTGCTCACCATTTTTACTTGGTTTGTCAAATTCCCAAATAGTGGATTCCTTTCTGCCTGTATACCATTTGTGCTTACCTTTTATTTTCCAACCAAATAACACAGGTTCATGCTGCCATTGATATGGAGAGCGACCAAGCACCAACGATTGCTTCTTCCAAATGCAAGTACCAGATAGATAGAACCCTGCGGCATTGAACGCTTTTCTAAAATTAAGCCCTTCAGTATCTGCATGGAACACATAGATTGAAGCATCGTCACTCATGTGTTTTTCCATGTTGGTAAATGCAGCAAGAAGGAACTGATAGAATGATTCGTTATCCATATCATCGTTCTTAATTTTGCCAGCACTTCCTTCATAGTTCACGTTGTACGGGGGATCCGTAACAACAAGATTTGCTTTGCAATTACACATCAGATGCTCGAATACATCGTTATCTGTTGAGTCACCACATATTAAGCGATGCCGACCAAGTGTCCATACATCACCAGGCTTTGTGATTGCAGGTTTTGTAAGCTCATCACCAACATCAAAACCATCATCTTTGATACCGCCTTTAGTCTTATCTCTGAAAAGATCATCTATTTCAGCTGTGTCAAAGCCTGTTAAAGATACATCCAAATCTATGCCTTGCAAGTCAGTGATAAGGAGAGCTAACTTTTCTTTATCCCAATCACCGCTGATTTTGTTAAGAGCAACATTGAGAGCCTTTTCTTTTTCTTCAGAGAGCTCAACAACTACACATTCAAGATCCGTAACGCCACAGTCTTTTAGCACCTTCAAGCGTTGGTGTCCTCCAACAACTCTGCCAGTACGTTTGTTCCAAATTACAGGATCCACATAGCCAAATTGCTCGATTGAGCGTTTGAGCTTTTCATACTCAGGGTCACCTGGTTTCAAATCTTTTCTTGGGTTGTATTCTGCTGGAAGTAATTCAGAAACGTTCTTCTTAATAATTTCCATTAATCGCCTCCATCAGTTCATCTGTGTAATCCAGGGTCTCCCAAGAAGTGTTCTTATCCCCAAAATGACCATATGTCGCTGTCTGGGCATAGATAGGATTTCTTAAATTCAAGGTCTCTATAATTGCTGCAGGGCGCAAGTCAAATACACACTTCACAGCTTTCTTTAGCTTTCCTTCCGTAACCATTCCTGTTTGGAAAGTGTTGATGTCGATTGCCGTTGGATTTGCTTTTCCAATTGCATAGGAAATAGCTACCTGGCATTTTCTAGCAATTCCAGCTTTTACGATTGTTCTTGCGATAAGGCGAGCCATATATGCAGCAGAGCGATCAACCTTAGTTGGATCTTTACCTGAGAATGCACCACCGCCATGAGATGCAAAGCCACCATATGTATCTACGATAATCTTTCGCCCTGTGAGTCCTGTATCGGCAGAAGGACCACCTTCAACAAAGCGCCCAGATGGATTGATGAAAATCTTGGTGTGGTCATCAATTTTGATATCTGTGAAGACTTCTGCTATTACTTTATTGTGTATTTCTTCAGCCAATTCTGATGCTTTTTTAGCAGCATCATGCTGTACAGAAATTATAATTGAATCTACCCTCACTGGTTTATCACCAAGATACTCAATCGTTACCTGGCACTTTCCATCAGGACCCAATCCTTTGAGATTTCCGTTCTTGATTTTTTCATCAATAATCTTGCAGATGCGATGGGCAAATGAGAGTGGTAGGGGTATAAGCTCTTCAGTCTCGTTGGTTGCATAGCCAAATACGGTTCCCTGGTCTCCTGCACCCAACTCCTCGGATGGCAATAATTCATTCCTTGTTTCCAATGCTGTATCGACACCTGATGCTATATCGCAGCTTTGGGTATGGATGTACACATCAATTTCGAAATTTTCTGTATACCCCACATCTTCAAGTACTTTGACAACGATTTCTTTGTAGTCGATTGTTGCCTTGGAGGTTACTTCTCCTGCAACGATAATGTGTCCTTTTGTTGCCATCGTCTCAACAGCAACCCGACTTAAGCTATCTTCTTTTAGGCAAGCATCGAGAATCGAATCTGATATTAGATCGCAAAGCTTATCAGGATGTCCTTTCATAACGGACTCTGATGTTAGGTATCTTCTTTTCATTGTTTTTCCCTCTTGGACCAGAAAGCTATTCCAGTCATCACATACACTGCGCATGGCAGTGCTATTCCATTTCCCCACATCTTGTATTCAGCTGAGTCAGAATGGGGACTTTTTAGCCATTTGATTATTGAGCTGTCACTTTTTTTGGTTGCGTACTTCTTCCCCATGGCCTTTGCATGCTCGATAAACACACCTTTCCAAAAAGCCAAATCCTCATTGGTTGGGTTATCTGTTTCCAATCCTTGGCACCACCAGTCAGGAAAGCCTTGGAGTCGTGCGCATTCTGTTGGCATCAAGCGTCTGACTCTGTACATCTCTTCATTTACAATAGGTGGATCCTTGCAATCTGTTGCGGCAAGAGTCGCAGCGAAATCCTTATTGGCCTTTGTGAAGAATGATTCCTTGCTCGCTGAATAAAGTTCTGTATCCTCTTTGCTAACAATCATCATTCCTCCTTGGTTGCAAGTGGGATTGATTCCACTTGTATCAAGGCAGAGAGATACCTCGCTTTTCTTGATTCCTGCATCTGAATTGCTGCTTTTCATCGAGCCACTATCTTTTGCGAGCATTGAGAAGGCAACAGGCTCGAATAATGTCTGTTCGTTTCCATTGCACGAAATGGTAGCCGATTTGTTATCCTGGATTAAGGCGCCCCTTCCGCCTTGACCTGTAACACCACACCTTATTTTCAGAAGCTTAGGAGTTGCACAGACAAGGGGCTGATTGTTTCCACCAGTCCCATAAGTTGAGGAAATGGTATCAGCAACATCGATTGGCGTCGAGTAGACAATCTCGACCCTCCTTTCATAATTTATTTATAGTGAAAGGCTAGTCTGTTGCCCCTCACAGAACCGTACGTGCAGTTTTCCCGCATACGGCTCTTCAAACATCCATTCAGTTTC